>JACMJB010000064.1 GCA_014380815.1 Armatimonadota bacterium | reverse complement strand
GAACGCCCCTCCGAAGCTGACGATCGCCATCTGCTCCGGCACCTTCACCCCGGCATCATAGAGCGCGCGCAGCGCTCCCATCGCCGTGGAGTCGGTTGCTGTCAGCACGGCGGTGATTTTCCGTCCCTCCCGGTCCGCGAGCAGTTCCCGCGTCGCCTCCATGCCCTCTTCGCTGCGTTCCGCGCGTGGGCGGATCGCCTCCCAGGGGAAGGACGTCAGACCGGCTTCCCGGAGAACGCTCCGGTACCCATCCAGACGCTCCCGCTGCACCGTGTTCATACGGTGCGGCGAGTAGAGAAAGGCGACCCTCTTGTGACCAAGCCGCAACAGATGGCGGGTGGCGGTCCGGGCGGCGGAAAAGTTGTCGGCGGCGACAAAGTCCGCTTCCAGACCGGGTACAAACCGATCCACGAAGACAAACGGAATCCCCTCTTCGTCCAGAGCGCGATAATGCGCGATGGGAAGTTCGTCACCGGACTCGGGGTCCCGGTCGGACGGGGCGATAATCAGGCCATCCACGCGCTTCGCCTTCAGCGCCTCGATCTGCATCTCTTCCAGCCGCGAGCTGCTCGGCGCGTAGTCCAGCAGCAGATGGTAATCTCGCTCTGCCAGGACCCCCTGCGCCCCGGCGAGGACCTCACTCCAGAATGCGGTCGCGAATCCGACCACCGCACCGATGGTGAAGGACTTACCGGAGCGCAGCCCACGGGCCAGGGAGTTCTTCCGGTAACCCAGCTCCTGCGCGACCAGGGCGATCCGCTCACGGGTCTCTTTGCGGATTCGCGGGTCGTTATTGAGGGCCAGTGATACCGTGGAAACGTCAACCCCGGCGCGGCGCGCCACGTCCTTCATGGTCGTCGCCATAGCCGCCATTCGTTTCTACGATCCCTCCGCCGAAGGGCGCCCCACATCATAGTGGCAGTTCCAGGTCGAACGGCTCCAGGTCTTCCTGATGATAGATCCGCCGCCCGTCCGCATAGATCGTCAGTCCCATATCCCCGTCCTGGTACGCGTCGAAGGACAGGTCAGAGGGATCATCCCAAACAACGGTCAGCAGCCGTTCCGCGCTGCGCAGGTTCTCCAAACAGAAGTGACTCCACCCTCCTTCGGAAGCGGGCGGCAGCGCGGGAAGCATCCGCAAAGTGTCGCCGCGCAGGGCGACTCCCAGCAGGCACTCCGCGATGAATCGGTTCAGGGTCGGCTCCCGCAGCTCCCGATTCGAGGGCGCAGGGTCCGTTTCGCAAGGATTGGTGAAGTCGCCCGCTTCGAACTGCGTTCGGGCATATTCGGCAACGCCCTGAAGCCACGTCTCGCTTTTCATCGAGGAGATCTCGCGAACGGCGGCTATCTCCTCTGCGGATTCGCCGCGCAGGCGGCGCATCACGGCCCACCGATGGTACCAGAGCTTCGTCAACCAGGGGTCCGAGCAGTCGAAACGAGGCGCGTTGTCGTCGAACCAGTTTTGATACGCCGCTGCCTGAGCGCGGACCGGGTTTTCCCGGTTACGCCAGTAGGCCACGCGGTACTGGGCCTCCTCGCGCGAGGGGGCGACAGCGACCGCGAAGACCAGCGTCCGCCGCGCCCCTGATGGCAGGCGCTGAACGAGATCATCGCCCGGAGGTCCCTCACGTCGCACCCAGAGAGTTCCCATCGGCAGTTCGATCTCTCCTTGTGGCACCCCCCAGGCAGACTCAACCTGAAATGCAACCGAGTCCTCGCTGGGGTTTCGGAGCGAGATCACCGAGACGATCACATCATCGCTGGTGATGAACTTGTCTTCCGTTATCTGAAGCCCGCTTGGCTCGTGGCGTCCGTTGAGCGTCACGTGGGAAGGCCGGTAGATCGCATCGCCGACAGAGACCGGTTCGCTGTCCGCCGTGAGAGTGAGCGTAACGGGCGCCCTCCCCCCCGCCGGTCCCCCGCTGCCGAAGTGGACGCACCCTGAAAATCCCCATCCCTGCGGCGCATCGGCCCAGACATACTCCCCCGCGGACCCCAGGGGCGTCGCCGTGGTGTACGGACGGCGCAGCAGATCGTCCATTCCGTAGTACCGGGGGTCCAGCAGGGGACGCATCATACGGCGAAACCAGGCGCGAACGATGGGGGGAAAATGCTCATGGGGTTATCTGACGCAGCCGTGACGGCTTCCGGTTTAGTTTCGCCGCAAAATGCCGCGCTTCCTTCTCTTCCACCGGTTACGGGGCCGCGATATAATGAAGCGTCTATTCCCGGCAGTCCTTGCCGGCCATTTATCCTCGCCCCCTCTGGAAAGCCAACGAATGTCTCATTCCCCCACCGCCGGAAAACCCTTGTTTCGCAAAATCACCCAACCGCTTGGGTTAATCGGGGTGACCACTGCACTGCTGCTCGGTCACCCTCGACTTTCCCAGGCGCAGGTCCTGTTTCAGCAGTTTTACTACCCGATCGACAAGCCGCCCGCGGGCACGTCCTGGTGGCGTCAGGCATCCGCTGAGCTTCCCGCCCTGAAAAAGCTGGGGGTACAGAGTGTCTGGCATCCGGTCCCGGTAAAAGGCGGGTCCGGGGCATTGTCCATGGGATACGACCCCTACGATCTGTATGACCTTGGCAGCAAGGATCAGAAGGGAACCATCCCGACGCTCTTCGGCACGAAGGACGAATACCTCGCCTACGTCGCAGCCGCTCACGCAAATGGTCTCCGAGTCTACAGTGATGTGGTCCTGAACCATGCCGGGGCTTGCGATCAGGCCGAGACGAACCCGCTGATGGCGCGGCTAGGCTGGGATGACATTCCCGATGACAGCAAGGTTCTGTCGAGCAATCGCCCCGCCGGGTACTCTCTTGGCGGACCGCCGAACCTGCGCTCCTGGTCTCTATACCGGCCTGCCGGAGCGGATGGCAAGCCGGGGACCGGTCGTTTCCCCCGCGATTGGCGTCACTTTCATCCGTCGAATCTTCACCTTGACCGTAATGGCCCCTATCATCAGCCGGAGTTCGGACAGGACTACTGCTTTGAAGCCGAAAACGGCTATGTCGCTTCCCAGATGATCGCCTGGGGGGGCTGGTTTCGCGCGCAGACCGGCGTGGACGGGTTTCGAATGGATGCGATCAAGCTGGCGGAGCCATCGTTTCTGAATGAGTTCGCGCGCCGGGTCGGAGCCGCGCCTGCCCCGTCCACTGGAGAGCGCTTCGACCTGGTCGGCGAGTTCTGGGATACCAACCGCGACCTTCTCGCCAGCTATCAGGACGGTACCCGCGACCGCATGAGTCTGTTTGATTTCGGGCTGTTCTACGCGCTCTGGGATATGACCGAGAAACCGGCGCAATTCGATATGCGCGACATCCTGAAGAAGCGAAACACGGACCGTGACCGGACCGTGATGTTCGTCTCCAACCATGATGTAGACCGCTTCCAGCCGATCAACCGTCAAAAGCGCGCACTGCCTTATGCTCTGACGATGGTGATGGCGGGCCGCCCCAGCCTCTTTTACTTCGATTACCTCCGTTCGGAGGATAAGACGCTGCCGACTGCTTTGGAGCGATTGGTGCCCGTTCACAACCGCTTTGCCGTGGGCCGGGAGCTGGTGCGCTTCTCGGACACGGACGTGCTGGCGATCGAGCGCGAAAAAAATCTGCTTGGCGTCTTCAACGACGGCGGGGCGGAGGGCAAAACGCCCCGTACGCTGACCGTTCCTACCGGCTTCGGGCAGAACACCGCCCTGCGGTCGGTGGGCAGCGAGAAGGTCCTTAGCATCCGGACCGATGCCACGGGCGCGGCGACCGTCACGGTTCCAGGGGGCGGCTACGTCCTTTTGGTTCGCGCCGATGCCACGGAAAAGACCCATCCGGATCGGTTCGGGCCGCGCGTCGCGCTGCCGACCACCCAGGTCACCGAGTTCGCCGACGATCTGGATACGGGCAGACTTGGAAACACACCTCGCGTTGTCACGGTCACACTTGCAGGCGATATGGCGCTTACCTTGCGGCTGTCGGATCTCACGGGAGTCGGCACGGCAACGGTCCTGCTGACTGCACCCGATGGACATACCATTCGCCGAGCCACAGGGCGGCGCGGAAAGCCGGTTCTTCTCCAGGTTCCCAGTACCGGGGTCGCCGGAAGATACTTGGTGCGGGTCAGCGCTCCCGGTCCAGCGACGACGGGCCGCCTGACGACGATCTACACCCCGCCCAAATCCGCTGGTTGACCCCATGGACCTTGCGGCACGACACTGGGCGTGAAACGAGAAAGGGCCGGAATCTCGAAACAGATTCCGGCCCTGATTGATTTATGCGGGTCTAAGGATGGGTCGGTGGCGGCGGCGGAACTC
Organism: Armatimonadota bacterium; assembly: GCA_014380815.1. Lineage (GTDB taxonomy): Bacteria > Armatimonadota > Armatimonadia > Armatimonadales > Armatimonadaceae > JACMJB01. Next base: position 7,230 of record JACMJB010000064.1, on the reverse strand, counting down.
GACTGATCGGGGTCCCGCCGGTTTGGGGCGTGGGTACCTCCTGCTCTTTCGTACCGCACCCGCACACAACAGAGGCTATCGTGACCAGGGTGACTAGATATACTAGCCGTGCCTGCCATGCCCGCCATGCTATCCCGAAGCGTTTTCCGACCATTTGATTCAGGCTCCGCTAATTCCTTACGGATTCATTTCCCCAGGTCATGCCCCAGGCGTTCCATGTCGTGTCGCTGAACTCAACTCCTGTCTGGGGTTGAAGTTTCCGGTACTGATACCAGTGAGCGTGACCATCCATATGGACCGCAACCGCTCCGTCGTTGTGACGCCCATTGAAACTGGCTCCCCAAAGACTGGGTCCCGGCCAGGCTGCCGGGGACATCGGAGCATCAATCCACATCACCGATTTGGTGACGCTGGCAAGCTCTTCATGGAAAATCGTCCGCGGTGTCCCATCCGGCGCCCAGTGCGATGGGTTGACCATGTAGTCTATGGGCGGGTAAATGTCGTCGAAATACTGCGCCTGTGTTCTGGTGGAGGGACCCAGTCCGATCGCGGGATCATTGGGGTTGGTGATAAAATTCCCAAAGCCATTCTCGGCCTGCTTGGCCTGCATAGATCCCCTATCGAACGGGGAGTCAGGGCACTTGAAGATCTGGCGGTTCTTTGTGTAAGGGGTCAAACGGGCCGCGATGGCGTAGCTCTCAGGGTAGCGATAAGCAGGGACTGTCTCATCGTAGTCCTGCGCGTACATGAGAGTGCCCAGGCCGACTTGCTTGAGGTTGCTCAGACAGGCTGTTTGGCGTGCTTTCGCCCGGGCCTGGGCGAAGACGGGAAACAGGATCGCGGCGAGGATCGCAATGATCGCGATCACAACGAGAAGCTCGATCAGGGTAAAAGCGGTGCGGCTTCCACGCCGGGTCATCAGAGGCGCCATATTTCAAATTCCTTCCACGGATTCCGAGGGCGGGGAGCAACATTGCCCCGCCTCAAGCAGCGTCCGCATTTACCCAACCGATTGGGTTAGCGTTGACTCTTTATAGCACGAGGCCCTCGTGCCTGTCAAGGATCTGCGAGAAAATTTACCTTCGCCGCAGGTTTTCCTCCTCGAAACGCCCACTTTACCCCCTCTGACCCGGATTTGGTTGCTGCATTGACAGATCGCTTACCCAAACGATACAATTCGCTTACCCAAGTTGGGGGAAATATTGAACCCACCGGGTGGAAGAGGCGGAACGCGGCTCATGACGGAGAAAGAACGAATCGCGGCGACCAGGATGATCCCCCCTGCTATTCCGGTAGGACGAGTCGCACGTTTGGAGGATATCGCCACGCGGGTGGGCGTGTCACGCTCCGAGGTGTCGCGCGTCCTCAATAATCGGGTCCGCGAGGGCCGCAGTGTGGGGCGCGTCAAACAGGAGATGATCTGGAGCGTCGCGAAAGAGCTGGGCTACCAGCCCAATCGCACCGCGCAGAACCTGGCGCGCGGCAAGACCGATACCGTCGGCCTGATCGTGAAGCTGGACTCCAGCCGCGAACTGTATCCGCATTACCACGAGATCGTCGGCGCGCTCACCTACACGCTCAACGAGTGGGGTCTGAACCTGCTGCTGGTCCAGTGCGACGATGACCCGGCTCCCTGTCTGGAGCGACTGGCCCGCGCCCGGACCTGCGATGCCGTGATTATCACCGATATGCAGGTGGACGATCCCCGCCCCGATCACCTGGAGCGCTTGGGACTGCCCTTTCTGATTCGTGGCTCTGCCCCGCGAACCGGACTGACCGCGGTCGGAATGGATAATGAAACAGTCGGCTACAAGGCGGTCGAGTTTTTGCGCCGCTTCGGGCATCGGCGAATCCTGTTTCACAACGTCGGACGGACCTTTATGGCAGGTCAGCGTCGCTACCAGGGCTTTACCAAAGCGGTCGAGGAATTTGCCCTGACCGAAACGGTGACCTACGAGGATCAGGTTTACAAAGAAGAAGAGATGTACGCGCTGACACGCCGCCTGATAGCGGGAGCGGACGCGCCGACCGCGATCTTCGCCGCCGACGAGATGGCGGCTTTCGGCGTTTTTCGCGCCCTTGCCGATGCCGGACTGCGTGTTCCGGAGGATGTGTCGGTTCTTACCTGCCTGAACGCCCGGTTCATGCGGCGTCTGAATCCGCGCATGAGCGTAATCAACGTCCGGCAGGAAGAGGTGGCGTCGGAAGCGGGACGACTTCTTGCGCGGATGCTGCGCGGGGATTCCGTCGAGGCCCGGCAGACCTTTCTTTCCCCGATCCTGGAAGAGCACGGGTCCTGCGCCCCGCCGCCCCCGCACTAAACGACCTCAACGACCCTCCTCCGCGAACCGGGGCAGGGCCGGATCGCACAGCGCGGTGTAGGTCGCGGGTTCGCGCCGGTGTAGCAGCGGGAACAGCCGCCGCCAGGCCAGGAGCGCCGCCGGGTCCAGATCCGCGACCACGATCTCTTCCCGGTCGCGCGAACCCTGCGCCAGCACTTCGCCACCCGGCGCGATGATCAGGCTGCTGCCATAGAACGTGGTCCCCTGCTCGCTCCCGACCCGGTTGATCGCCGCCACAAAGATACCGTTGGTGATCGCGTTGGCACGGTTTACCGTTATCCAGGCCTCCTGCGAATCCACCTCCGGGGCGCTTGGCTCGGACCCGATCGCCGTAGGATACACGATCAGCTCGGCCCCTTTAAGCGCATGAATGCGCGCAAGCTCCGGAAACCACTGGTCATAGCAGGTCGGCACGGCGATCTGGACCTGCTCACCCAGCGCAAAGACCGGGTATTCGCCGTCGGCAGGGCCGAAGTAATCGCGTTCGTAGTAACCGATATCATCGGGAATATGCTGCTTACGGCACATTCCTGCCAGAGTTCCCACCCGGTCGTAAAGCACAGAGGTATCGAAGCGTCGCCTGTCTTCCCCCTGCTCATACAGAGACCCGATGACATGGACCCCAAGCTCCCGCGCGATCTCCGCGCACAAAGAGCCGGTCGGGCCGCCGGAAACCGTCTCTAAAAAATCATCGTTCGCGGCTCCGGAGGGGCGCAGGGCGAAGTAGGGCGACAGCGAAAACTCCGGCAGGCAGATCAGATCCGCCTTGAGACGGCTAACCGCTTCCCGCGCGAAACGTCGGAACTTGCGGATCATCGCTTCCGGCCCCGGTTCAAAAGCCGTTTGCAGCAGGGCGATCCGAAGCGGTTTCACGCACCCGCCCTTTTCAGATTCAGGCGACTGCGGACCCAGCGGTCAATGAGCTGACGCGAAAGCGAAAGTGCCGGTGGAAGTTCGGGCAGGGCATCGAAGCGAAACCACTCCGCATGTTCTAATTCTGTTTCGTCAATGCGGATCTCGCCGCTCTCCCAGCGGCAGCTAAAGCCGACCATAAGCTGGTGCGGGAACGGCCATGGCTGGCTCCCCCCGTACTCAAAGGCTGCCGTTTGTACCCCGGCCTCCTCCAGCGCCTCCCGGTAGCAGCACTCTTCCAGCGTCTCACCCGGTTCCACGAAGCCCGCGAGAATGCTGTATCGCTTCCCCCAGCCAGGTTTTCGGGCAAGCAGGATCCGGTCTCCGCCATCGTGGACAAGAATCAGGGTGGCAGGACTGACTGGTGGATACGACGAGTACCCGCAAAGGGGGCAGGCGCGTGCCCAGGCGTTCGCGACGGGTTCGGTCGGGGTGCCATCCACGGGGCAGAAGCGGCTGAAGGCGCGCCACCGAAGGATCTGCGCGGCATAACCAGCCAGTCCGTATTCCGCATCGAGGACGACCCCGTAAAGCGCGCGCAGCCCCATGGCCGTCAGCCCCAGCGCGGTTAGGTCCGGCGAAGGAAGGGATTCCGAGGCGCTCTCGACCGCGAACGTCGCGCACGGCATCCCGTCCAGTGTACCCAGATAGAGCACCGCGCGGTCCTCGTCTGGCAGCAGCGTTTGGAGTGCAAGGGCCGCTTCGGGACGGTCATCGCGCAGAAGGCGGCCTGGTCCGCCGCTCGGTGCCGCGAGAAGCAGTTCCCCATTTCGAAACGGCAGGTAAAGGGTGGGACCAGCCGGCTTTTCGGCGGGTGGATAGGCGCGGAGAAAGCCGGCGGTGAAAGCCCCGACGTTCGCGGAGACCGAGGGGAAAGGCATCATGCGGGGCGTTCCTGTCCCGCAATGATCAGCGCACGGACACGAGGAGCATCCAGTGCGTCCGAGCGCCGATACAACTCATCGGCGGCAGTGACGATCACGGGAAGCAGAAGATTCTTCACCAGATCAAAGGCGCAGGCATTATAGTAGTTGCAAAGCTGCCGCTTCGCCGTCAGCAGAATCGTCTCGGCCTCTTCGCTCTCGTCGGGAGACTCCAGAAACTCAAAGATCTCATGGACGCGCACCACGGCATTGACATCGTCCGTGAAGCCAAGAATGCCGGTATCGCCCATTGCCCGCTCGTTCGAAAGGGCATCCTCAGGACTAAGTGCGAGGCTTTCTGCAGCCGTTGCGGCGTAGCGGACGATTGTCTCCCGCGAGAGCGTAGAAAGGTACTCATCGTACCGCTCGACCTTCATTTGTTCCCGCTCCGCTTCGGCGCGCTCCAGGAACTCATCCATCTCATCTCGGAGGACCGCATCAACAAACGGGTCTTCCAGCCCAAGGTAAGAGGAGACGACCGCGATTGCCGCTTTCCGGTACAGCAGCACGTCGCTGACCTGTGGCTCGCCCCACGCACCGGTGCTGTCCTCGGCTTCCATGCCTTCCGATTCGGCGCGGGTGCGGCGGGTTCCTGCACAGTTTTCGCCCTCCGGTTTTATCCGCCCCAGGGAGTGGCGCTGGCCGGGGTATTCGCTGTCATCCCGAGGGACCGCTGCTCCCGCTCCTCGATGATCCGGGTGCCAAGCTGGCGGGTGAAAAAGAGATAGCCCCATTGGAGCAGGACGCTCAAACGGTTGCGGAAGCCGACCAGATACAGGATGTGGATAAACAGCCAGATCGCCCAGGCGATGAAGCCGCCCACATGCAGAAAGTTCAGGTCGGCAATCGCCCGCGTCCGCCCCAGAACCGCAAGATTACCCTTGTCCCAGTAGTTGAACGGGGTGGTGGCCTCATCCCGGCTCCGATGCAGGACCCCGTTCGCGGCATGACGCCCCCCCTGGATCGCCCCCTGCGCCACGCCGGGGACCGGTTTCCCGTTCTTTTGCGTCACTGCCGCGAGGTCTCCCGCCACGAACACCTCGGGATGCCCGGGCACGGAAAGATCCGGATTTACCTGGACCCGTCCCGCCTTGTCGAGCGGGCCGCCCAGATCTTTGGCAAGCGGCGAGCCAGCATTTCCCGCCGCCCAGACCACGGTTCGGGTTTCGATCCGCGCCCCGCTTTTGAGGACCACACTGTTCTCATTGATCTCGGTGACCGCATCGCCGGTCCGGACCTCAACCCCAAAGCTCTCCAGGTCTTTCTTCGCGCGCGCCGCCAGATCTTCGGGGAATGTCGGCAGGATCCGCGGGCCTGCCTCGACCAGAATCACCTTGGTATCATTAACATCAATGTTCCGAAAGTCCGGTCGCAGCACCCGCCGGGCGATGTCGGGCATGACCCCGGCAAGTTCACAGCCGGTCGGACCGCCGCCCACCAGAACAAAGGTCATCCAGCGGCTGCGCTCGTTCGGGTCGGTCGCCTTCTCCGCCTCTTCGAAGGCAAGCAGGAACTGTTGCCGGATCTCCTGGGCATCCCCGATCGTTTTGAGGCCGGGCGCGTACGCTTCCCATTCGTTATGCCCGAAGTACGAATGCTTCGCGCCAGTTGTCAGGATCAGATAATCGTAGGGGATCTCGCGCCGGTCGTCGCCATCACCGAAAATGACCAGGCGGTTTTCCGGGTCAATCTTCTTGACTTCGCCAAGCAGAACGCTGGTGTTCTTCTGGCTGCGCAGGATGGCGCGAATCGGGGCCGTGATGTCGGAGGGGGCGAGAGCGGCCATTGCTACCTGATATAGCAGCGGCTGAAACACGAAATGGTTGGTGCGGTCAATCACCGTGATGTCCATATCGGCATTGCGCAGGGTTTTTGCCGCCGAGAGTCCCGCGAACCCGCCGCCGATAATGACAAGTTTGGGGCGTTTATTAAACGGCACGTTATGAGGCCGGTCCGGCCTCGTTTCTGCTTCGGCAGGCTGTGGTGGTGTCGCGACGGTCATGGCGTTGTCCTTATCTCTTTGCAAGGACGCCGCATCGCGTCCGACCGTTATGGATTTACCCGCGCCGACTCCGGTCACAAACGCTGGCGTCCGCTACCCCTCTTGCTAGGGTTTTCGCCAGCGGCGGCTTTCGCCCAGCAGATCGTCGGCGCTGTCCGGTCCCCAGCTCCCGGGCTTATAAGTACGAACATCCTGCGGGCGGTCTTTCCACACTTCCAGGATCGGGGTCAGCAGGCTCCAGGCGGCCTCGACCTCATCTCCCCGCGCGAACAGACTGGCATCGCCGCGAATCGCATCGAGCAGCAGGCGTTCGTAGGCATCGGCGATCGGGGCATCCGGAAAGGCCTCTTTATAGGTGAAGTGCAGATTAACCGGCTTCAGGACCATGCTCGGCCCCGGCTCCTTCGCCCCCACCTGCAGGAAAATCCCCTCGTCCGGCTGGATTCGCATCACCAGTACATTGGGCTGCGTCCCCGCCCGGTCGAGGCGCGCGAACAGCACCTGCGGCACCCCCTTGAACTGCACGGCGACTTCTGTCACCCGCTTGTTCAGCGATTTGCCGGCCCGTATCGTGAAGGGCACCCCGGCCCAACGCCAGTTATCCACGAACAGGCGCAGGGCCGCGTAGGTTTCGGTGGAGGAGTCCGGTCTCACGCCTTCCTGGTTTTTGTACCCCTCGTATTGACCGCGCGCCGTGGCGGTCGGGACCTCATCGGGGGTGATCGGTCGAATCGAGCGGACCGCCTTCACCTTCTCGTCGCGGACCGAATTGGCATCCAGCGAGGCCGGAGGCTCCATGGCCGTCAGTGCCAGAATCTGCAGTGCGTGGTTCTGCAGCATATCCCGCGCGATCCCCGTTTCGTCGAAGTAGTTCCCTCGCCCCTCCAATCCGATCTTCTCGGCGACCGTGATCTGGACGTGGTCTACATATTTGCTGTTCCAGAGCGGCTCGAAAAGCTCGTTGGCGAATCGGAAGACCAGGATATTCTGAACAGTCTCCTTGCCAAGGTAATGATCAATTCGGTAGATCTGTTCCTCGGAAAAGTATTGG
>JACMJB010000380.1 GCA_014380815.1 Armatimonadota bacterium | reverse complement strand
GGCGAGCCGGGCAAGTCCAACACCCTGACCGCGCTGCTTCGCTATGACCGGGAGTGGCGCGAGCGCGGCGCGTACGCCTTTCCTGCCGACGTGGTCGCACGCTGGGATGGCATGACGGCATCGGGCGGCGTTTGGGGGCCGAACCGGGTGTTGTATGTTACCAGCCACCACGCCCCGGAGTTCTATCTTTTTCGACTGCCTCGGTCTGGGAGTATACTGGAGCTGATACAGATCGTGAAGTCTCCCGCGGAAGGGCAGGGGCTGGCGCTGGATGCCGCCCAGCGCCGCCTCTTTCAGATTCAGCGCAAAGAACGCGCGGTCTATGAGTTCGATCTTTCACCCCTTTTGAAACGCTGAGCTTACCGTGTGTAACCCCTGCTCTGCCCCGCCCCGCAGCCGGTTCCAACGTGCTCGTACCACAGGAACGTAATGCAGCGAAATGCAGCGAAATGCATAGAATAGACCGCGCCATTGATAGCGGGACTATTCCGCCCGTATGGCGATCCCCCAAATCCGAGGGCATGGGCAAACCAGAGAGTGCCCCGCCACGATTCCCGCACTTCTCCTGCGCTGGCAAGCCACCGACCGGCAATGTGACCATCGGCGCGGCGAAATCTAAAAAGGCAGCCGGTGTCCGCGATAGGTTTCGGCAGTGCAGGCGAACTGTAGGGTGAGGAGGCGCGAAACTCAATTGAGACAACCTTTGCTGCTCTACGCAGCCCGCGCTGGGATCGCCCCGAATGTGAGCGACAACGACAAAAAAGAGAACCCGATCCCCGCGACGGAGACGGAATTCTTCCTTCCCGCCGAAACGCTGCACGAACGGTATCTGGACGACGTTTTCCGGTACGTGACGCGCCGGGTGGTGCGCCGCGAGGAAGCGGAAGATATTACGGCTGAGGTCTTCACCGCGGCGCTGACCGCCTGGCCCCGGTATCAGGGGCGAACGGACCCCTACCCCTGGCTGCTGGGCGTCGCCCGGCGCAAGATCATTGATGCCCGCCGACGGCAGCAGTCGGGGCGCCGTTTTTTCGGTCGTCGCGAGGTGCTGGCATCCGAAACCGGTGATGCGGTCTGGAACACACTGACAGAGGGGCTTGTGGCGCGGGTGTCCGACCTGCCAGAAACCCGCGCCCTTTCCTCTGAACGCCAGCGCGTGATCCGCGGGCTGGTAGAGGCATTGAAAGAAGAGCAGCGGGAAGCGCTGCTGCTACGCTACGTCGAGGACCTGCCGATACAGGCTGTCGCCGCGGTTCTGGGCAAATCCCCGGCGTCGGTCAACAGTCTGCTTCAGCGTGCCCGGCAGACGCTTCTGGAAAAGGGGCGGTCCTATTTCCTTTCGGATTTTGCGGAGGAGACGACATGAAAACGGAAAACGACCCGACGATCACGGGGGCTATCACGGATGAGGAAGCAGTCACACTGACGGCGCTGCTGTCCGAGGCGTACCCCGCACAGATACCGTCTGCGGCACTTCGAGCGCGGGTGGCAGCCCATGCTGCAAGAGCGGGGAAAAGGAGCGATGGCGGCGTTGTCAGCGTGACCGAGCGGACTCAGACTCGGTGGCGGCGACCGGCAGTCCTGCGCTGGGGGACGGCTGTGGCGGCGGCGTTCGCCGTGTCCACGGCTGCCGTGGTGGCCTGGCCGCAGTGGGTCGCGGCAAAGGCGCTGCAGCGCATGGAGGTGGCTATCGGGGACGTGCGCAATGCGCACACGGTCTTTTGGGACTTCGCGCCGGACGGCACACCGGCTAAGAAACGAGAAAGCTGGTTCCAGGGCAGCAGCGTGCGGAGCGAGGAGACAGAGCAGGCCCCAGGCGGCGAGGCTCGTTTGAAGCAGGTCCAGCTCTATGCAAACGGCAAATACTGGACCTATTCGCCCCAAGAGAATCAGGTCACCTTCCGTCGCAAGGATGGCTTTGCACACTATAACGCGTCGGGCTTTTCCATTGCTGCAATGCAGCACGACTATGCGCGCTGGGGATGGAAAGACAAAATCCGAGTGCTGGGCGAGACAATCGTGGAGGGACGCGCGGCGCGCCAGGTGACGATCGAAAAGGAGGAGCCTGCCGGGGAAACGCGCCTGAGGATTCTGGCGGACCCGAAAACTGATCTGCCGTTCCGAATGGAGATGCGTCTGAAAACCGAAGCCGGATGGAGGACGATGTTTACGGGGGAGATGCGTTATAATACCCCCCTCGACACCGCACGCGTCTTCGTACCGGACTTTCCGCGCGCTGCTCGGCGGATGGATCTGGACGCTGAGCAGGCTCATCTACGGGAGCGTCTGGCACAGGGATTGGCGGAGAAATCCGCGAGCGGCAGTCGCCGCGTCGTGCTGCGGGATCTTCGGGTGAACAAAGAGGGCGATGTGTTCCTGCTTTATACCGCTGGCAAGCGCCTCGGCGATGCCTTTGGGTCCGGGCTGTGCTGGGCAGGACGAGACTGGACCGTGACGGTAACCGATGATCTGGGGAACCGCTATGTGCCGCACGCGAACCGGCTCCTTTCCGGAGACCCGTTACCCGGCGAGGAGCTGTCTGCTCTGGTCTACGGTGGCGAGCGGCTGGAGGGCGAGGCCTGGACCCCGGAGGCGCATCAACGATCGCCCTGGCGCCCGCGCCAGTTCACGATCACCTTCCATCTGGACCCGCGCAACCTCCACGGGGATCATGGAACGGACACAAAGGCGCAGCTTTCCGAGACAGTGACCTTCTTCCTGCCAGTACGGCACCCCAATACCGCGCTCGTGCCGGACTATTCGTCGGTCTTCCGGCTGGACCTGGGGGCGAAGCGGCTGCGCGAAGTGCAGGCGGAGGTGCGCGGGGAACTGCCGCCCGGCGTGACCCCGTCGAAAGAACTCCTGCTGACCCTGCCGGACAGCCAGGGCAGCGTATCCAGCATCGCCTTCTCGCCGGATGGCCGGCGCCTGGCGACGGCTGCCTGGGCAAGCGGGATTCATCTGTGGGAGTTGGAGACCGGTCGCAATTTAGGTTCCTGGAGCACGGAAACGCTGCGGAACACTGGCTCCGTCGCCTTCTCGCCTGACGGCAGATACCTCACGGCGACCAGTGCGGAATTTCAGAACAAAAAGCTGGTTCGCACCGACTTGCAGGTTCGTGATCTGCGGGCACGCGGCAGGGTTCTGTGGGAGGATTCCGTACCCAGTAAGAATAATGAGGGCTGGCTCGGTCCGCTCGTCTTCTCATCGGACGGTACCACCGTCATGACGCACACGACCCGGTCCGATGTCGTCGAATCCACCGTTTATGGAGAGAGTACCAAGGAGATGAGCGCCCGAATAATATCGTGGGACTCGCGCACCGGAAAGCCTTCGTTGAAAACGCCCTACTTTGGTCGGCAGTCTCTCTTCCGGGCGGCGCTCGCGCCGCCCCTGAACAGCCTGGTCACCTGGCGTGGCAACCTGGCGAAGGCGGAGGGCGGTCAGACCGTGACAAGCAGCACCCTGCAGGTATGGGATGCTCAAACCGG
>JACMJB010000379.1 GCA_014380815.1 Armatimonadota bacterium | reverse complement strand
GGTTGCCGGCGCGGGGCTTTCCGAATCAGAGATACTGGAGGCGTACCGACAGGTACATGGCACGCTGCCGACCAGCCAGGAGTGGACTCTGTATTTTTAAGCGGTAAGTGCGCCTGGGGGTGAGGGCCGTGTTCAGAAGCCGTCGGCGTGCGCCCCGTAAGCCTGATCCGCCTTACTCTCCAGCCAGGGAAAGCGGACGACAAGCGCGGCAAATCCCTCCGCTCGTCTCTCACGGGCGTACCCCGCGGCGCGGGCCACGTCGAGCGACTCCCACCGGGCAGGGTCTGTGTCCGGCAGCCCGATATACTCCCATTCGCGCGGCAGATCCTCCACGAGCAGATCGGCGAGCGCGGCAGCGGCGTGGTACAGGTCGGCGGGCGGAAGGTCGTCCGTGCGCTCCCCAAGGGCGGTGCCGTCGTCCTCGGCGCTCGCGCGGTCACGAGTGTAAGTCCCCGTCTCGGAGGCGGCGTGCTCAGCATTGTTTTGATTTTGGGACATCGTTTGCCTTTCTAAGATCGCTCGTCTTGTTTAGTACCCCATTTTTCGTGTGAAGGCGGCACGGAAACATGGCAGAAACCCCTGCCACCGCCCTGCCCACCGCCGGTTATCACGAACATGAAAATCCTGATTGCGGATGATGACCCGATCTGCCGCCGCGTGACCGCGGCGATGCTGAATCGGCTTGGCCACACTGCGCTTTGCGCGGGGGATGGCGGAGCAGCCTGGGACCTCTTTCTGCGAGAGGGGGCGGAGGTCATTCTGAGCGACTGGATGATGCCCGGCATGGATGGCGCGGAGCTATGCCGCAGGGTTCGGGCCGAATCCGAGCGACAGCCGGGTGGTCCCTACCCCTACTTCGTGCTGCTGACCTCACTGGAGGACCAGGACCATTTCATGACCGGCATGCGCGCGGGGGCGGACGACTACCTGACCAAGCCCGTGACCCAGGCGGATCTGGAGGCGCGGCTGCTGGCCGCAGAGCGGGTAACGCGCCTGCACCGCGAGATGGGTGACCGGAACCGCACGCTGTATGAGCAGGCTCACCGAGATCCCCTGACCGGGCTGTACAACCGGCTTCGGCTCCAGGGTGACCTGGAGATGCTGCGCGATCCGATAGAGCGTCAGCACGAGACGTGGACCTTGGCGCTGTGCGATATAGATCATTTCAAGCAGTACAACGACTGCTATGGTCACCTGGCTGGCGACGATGCCCTGCGCCGGGTGGCCTCCGCGCTTTGCGCGACCTTATCGGGCGACAGGGGCGGGACCGATGCGATGGCCTATCGCTTCGGCGGCGAGGAGTTCTGCCTGCTGCTCGAACTTCCCAGCACGGCGGCCTATGCCGCCCTGGATACGGTTCGCCACCGCGTCGCCGAACTGGGAGTACCCCATTCCGGCAACCTGCCCAGCGGCGTGGTTACCGTCAGCATTGGCCTGGCCCCCCTCCTGACCGGTCCGCACCAGGACGTGGAGAGGATCCTTCAGCAGGCCGATACCGCACTGTATGCCGCCAAGCGGGGGGGGCGCAACCGCGTGGTGTCCTCCGCCGTAGAGTGACCACCACCGCGACCGTCGCGGTAGGTCAAGCTGCCAGCGGGTCACGTTTCGCCCATCCGTTGCCCTTGCTTCGGCGTTTTCGGGCATCCGTCCACGACAAACCGCGCCTTTCATGCCATAATGGGCTTGGAGGCGGCATGGACGAAAACACAACCACAATCCAGGGCACCGACGATCTGGGCAGTATTCCGGGGATCGGCCCTGCCCGCAAAGCCACTCTTGTCGCGGGGGGAGTCACCACGCGGGCGGCGCTTGCCCAGGCGAGCGTGGAGCAGCTCGTCAGCCTGACCGGCATGCCCCGCGCCCAGGCGGAAAAAACACTTGCTTTTCTCCAGGAGAACCATGAGGCGCTCCCCGTCGCGCCAGGACCGCTGGAATCAACAGAGGCGACGGAGACGACGGAGGGGGCTGGCGGCCTTCCCTTCCCCGCGCCAGCCCTGAATGATTCCCCCGTTCTGCCCGACGACGATCAGGACCCCGCCACCGCCGCGCGTGGGATGCTGGATCGCGCCGCATTCCGTGCGAAGACGGCGATCTCGGATGCGACTCGCCTCTGGAACCTGCCTAAACTGTCCAAACCACTGGCACGGATCGTGCTGCTGCTGGATGCCGTAGTCGAACGGGTTTCCGGCTCGCTGAATCCCAAGGCGGCAAAGCGGCTGGCGGCCCGACTGGAAGCCCACGCCGACTGGATCGAGAGAACGCTTGCCGCCAACAAGCCCTTCACGGAGAAACGACGGGACCGGATCCGTCAGCGCCTGAAGTCTGACCGGTCGCAGATCGCCGAGGCGATTCGGGCGACGATCCGGCGCAGTGCGGATCAGAAAAGTCCCGCGAAGCCGATAGGCAGAGAACTAAATGGGCGGCCAAGGCGTATCAAGGGTGGATAAAAACTCTTCCTGCTTCGGATTGAATTTGGGATGCACTACGCACGGCCTTGCTTTTTGAACTCACCGCGCCCGATCACGCTCTGCCATGGGGTGACACTCCACGCGCCGCTGGTGCAGGCCGACCTTGGCCCCTGCGATGGTCCCGGCCTTGCCGCCGAAGTTTCCCGGGCGGGGGCGCTCGGCTCCCTGACAGTGCACGCCCTCGACTGCGGCACACTTCGGCGCCGACTGGCACGGATCCGAAAACGCACCAGCCGCCCGGTCCTTGCGGCGTTCACGGCCCCCTATGAGTCGGACGGCATTTTGGAGACCGCCTTTGAGGGCGGCATCCGCCACATTCAGGTCTTCTGGTGGAACGGCCCTCGCCTTGCGCCCCGCATCGAGGCGCTGGGAGGAACCGTCTTCTGGCAGGTCGGCACGGGGGATCAGATCCGGGAAGCGCTCGATACCGGCGCCAAAGTGCTGGTTGCGCCGGGGCGCGCCGCGGGGGGGCAGGTGCGAACGTCCCTTTCCCTGCAGGAGATGATCGCGATGGTGCGGGAGATGGCAGAACCCGGGGTTTCCCTGGTTGCGGGCGGCGGTCTCGCCACGCGCGATGATGTGGCCCAGGTGCTGGAATGGGGGGCGGATGCCGCCCTGCTCGGAACACGTTTCCTTCTGTCTCACGAGTCGCTTTGTCCCGCTCAGTACAAGGCGCGCCTGCTCCGCGCCAGCGAGCGAGAACTGGTATTGGACACGCGGGTCATCGGGGACTGGCCATGTGCACCGCGCCGGCGCATCATGACCGCCAGCGGCGAGGACGTTCCCTACCTCTATGCGGGCCGCGGCATCGGAAAGATCCGAACTCTGCGCGCCGCCGCCGAGATCGTGCGTGCAATGACACCCGGGACCCGCCGCTAAAACCTAAAACCGATGCGCTTCGGGTATTCTGTTGCTGGTTTTATTCCGCCAGTCCCACCCCCCCAAAAGGTACGATAACAGCATGCAGCTTAACGGCAAAGTCGCGCTGATCACAGGCGCCTCCAGCGGCATCGGTCGGGCCATCGCTCTGCGATTCGCCCGCGAAGGTGCAAAGGTCGTGGTGAACTTCCTCGGCGGTAGCCCGGACCGCGAGGCGCAGGCAAAACAGGTCGTGGGCGAGGCAGGAGGCGAGACCGTCGCCGTCGCGATTGCCGCCGATGTCAGCAAGCGCGCGGAAGTCGAGGCGATGTTTCAGCAGGCAGTCGCAAAGTTTGGTCGGCTGGATATTGCCGTCAATAATGCCGGGATCGAGTTAAAGAAAGATTTCCTCGAAGTCACCGATTCCGAATGGGATCTGGTGATTGCGGTCAATCTCAAGGGGCCATTTCTGGTGACGCAGGCCGCGTGCCGTCAGTTTGTCGCGCAGGGCGACGTTCCCGGCGTGGAATCCAAGGGGAAGATCGTCAACATCTCGTCCACCCACGAAGACATCCCGTTCCCCAATTATACCTCCTACTGCGCAAGCAAGGGCGGCCTGCGGATGTTCACCCGAAATCTTGGCGTGGACCTCGCGCCGCTCAAGATCAACATCAACAACATCGCGCCCGGCGCGATTGCCACCCCGATCAACCAGGCGGTCCTCGATGATCCCAGGACTCGCGAAGAGACGACGAGCGAAATCCCCTGGGGCCGATGGGGGACGCCGGAGGATGTCGCGAATCTTGCGGTCTTCCTTTCGTCCGGTCAGTCCGACTACGTCACGGGCGCGACCTACTATGTAGACGGCGCACTGGCCCTTCAGGTCACCAAGTACTAGATGTCGCGCGGACAGGCGGTCTTGATCGCCTTCACGCTGCTTGCGGGTTCCCTGCTCCCCGTCCAAGCCGCACTGAACTCGCGTCTGGGGCGCGAACTGGGCAGTCCGGCCCTGGGCGCGCTTGTTTCCTTTGTGGTGGGGGCGGTTGGACTGCTGTTTTATGTGCTGCTGTCGCGCCCCGCGCTTCCTAGCAGCGACCTGCTTCGTGCCGTGCCCCCGTTCCTCTGGCTCGGTGGTCTCTGCGGCGCCGTCTATGTCACGACAGTGATTCTGGTCGCGCCTCGCCTGGGGGTCGCGACCCTGACCGGGCTTGCCGTCGCCGGGCAGATGGCGGTTTCCGCTGCACTGGACCATTGGGGACTGTTGGGACTGCCCGTGAACCCGGTCACGCCCTCCCGCGCAGCCGGGATCGTTTTGATCGTTCTGGGGGTTGTCCTGCTCCAGCGAAAGTGAAACCCGCCACGGTTTCTCTGCAATTTGACCGTGCCGCACGAAATCCCGTCAACTAAGGATCGGCGAACTCAGCGAGGACGAATGAACGAAGAACAGAAGCGTCTTGAAGAAGCGAAGGGCAATCCGAATGGCTGGCGGCACTGGGGACCCTACCTCGCCGAACGGGCCTGGGGGACCGTTCGCGAGGACTATTCGCCCGATGGAAGCGCCTGGAGCTATCTGCCCCATGACCATGCCCGGTCCCGCGCCTACCGCTGGAATGAGGATGGCATCGCGGGAATCTCCGATATTCGTCAGCATCTGTGCTTTGCGCTGGCTCTCTGGAACGGGAATGACCCGATCCTTAAAGAGCGCATCTTCGGATTGACCGGGCCGGAGGGCAACCACGGGGAAGACCCGAAGGAATACTATTTTTTTCAGGATGCCACGCCGACCCATTCCTATCTGAAGTACCACTACATGTCCCCGCACGCCGATTTTCCCAACGAGGATCTGGTGAAGACGAACCGCGCGCGCGGTCGCCACGAGCCGGAGTACGAACTGCTGGACACCGGGGCCTTTCACGAGGACCGCTACTTCGATGTCACTGTCGAGTACGCCAAAAAAACCGAGGAGGATCTCTGCATCCGCATCACGGTCCAGAACCGGGGGCCGGAGGCTGCCGTGCTGCACCTGCTGCCCACCGCCTGGTTTCGCAACACCTGGAGCTGGGGACACGACCCGCGCTACCCCCATATTGACCGGCAAAGTGTCAACGATGAGCCGCCGGGCGTACGGGTTCTTCACCTCACACATCACGAACTGGGAACCCGCTGGCTCTCCTGTCAGGGAACCCCCGATCTGCTGTTCTGCGAGAACGAAACCAACTTCGAACGCCTGTTCGGAACCCCGAACCCGCGTCCCTATCCCAAAGACGGCATCAACGATCATGTGGTCGCCGGAAAACCGGACGCGGTCAGCCCGGAACAGAGCGGAACGAAAGCCGCTGCCTGGTACCGGATCACGGTCCCCGCTGGCGGCGAGGAGATCCTTCGCCTTCGCCTCTCGAACGCCCCGTTCGACGAGGTAACGGACGCGTTTGGGGCGGATTTCGCGCAGACTTTCATGCGCCGGATCGCCGAGGCCGACGCCTTCTACCACGACCTAGCACCCGCGGGCATCTCCGAGGATGCGAAGGCGGTGCAGCGGCAGGCTTATGCAGGCCTGATCTGGAGCAAGCAGTACTACCGTTATGATGTGGAGAAGTGGCTGAACGGTGATCCGGCCTATCCCCCGCCCCCGCGCGAGCGGCGCAAGAACCGCAACGCCAACTGGCACACCTTCGATGCCGCCGACATCCTATCCATGCCCGATACCTGGGAGTACCCGTGGTTCGCGGCCTGGGACCTGGCGTTCCATATGATCCCGTTCGCCCAGCTAGACCCGGACTTCGCCAAGCATCAGCTGACGCTCCTGTGTCGCGAATGGTACATGCACCCGAACGGGCAGCTTGCCGCTTATGAGTGGGCCTTCGGCGACGTAAACCCCCCGGTCCATGCCTGGGCCGCGCTGCGGGTATACCAGATCGAACGCAAAGCGATGGGAATTCCCAGTTCCCAGCCGGGCGACGTGGATTTTCTGGAGCGGATCTTCCATAAGCTGCTGCTGAACTTTACCTGGTGGGTCAACCGAAAGGATGCCCAGGGTAACAATGTCTTCGAGGGGGGCTTTCTGGGGCTGGACAACATCGGGGTCTTCGACCGCTCCGCACCGCTGCCGACCGGCGGCTATATCGAGCAGTGCGACGGCACCGCCTGGATGGCGATGTACTGCCTCAATATGCTCGGTATTGCGCTGGAGCTATGCCGCACCGACCCCACCTACGAGGATGTCGCCACCAAGTTCGCCGAGCATTACATCTATATCGCCCATGCCTTGAACGACATCGGCGAGGATGGGCTGACGCTCTGGGATGAGGCCGACGGCTTCTACTACGATGTGATGCACCTTTCCCCGGCGTTGCAGAATGGCGGCTCAGAATATCTGCCCCTGAAGGTCCGCTCCATGGTCGGTCTCATTCCACTGTTTGCGGTTGCCTCCGGTGAGGCGGATACGACCGATCACGCGGATGACTTTTTGAAGCGGATTGACTGGTTCCTGGCTCACAAGCCCCACCTGGCGCAGAATATCACCCACATGATTGCGCGTGGGGTCCATGAGCGGTCAATCTTCTCCGTCGTTTCTCCCGACCGACTGCGGCGCATCCTGCACCGCGTTCTGGACGAGGACGAGTTCCTCGCCCCGAATGGCATTCGCGCCCTTTCCCGGTCGCACCGCGACCACCCCTACCGGCTCGACCTGCAGGGAACGCAGTACGGCGTGGACTACGCCCCCGCCGAGTCACGGACAGGGCTGTTCGGGGGCAACAGCAACTGGCGCGGCCCGATCTGGTTTCCCCTCAATTACCTGCTGATCGAGGCGCTGCAGCAGTACGATTTCGTCTACGGAGCGGAGTTCCTGGTCGAGATGCCGACCGGGTCGGGGAAGATGATGACGCTCGGCGAGGTGGCGACAGAACTGTCGCTCCGCCTGGTTCGCACCTTCACGCGCGGCGCGGATGGGAAGCGGCCTGTCTTCGGGGATCATCCTGTTTGGCAGAACGACCCGCATTGGCGTGATCATCTGCTGTTCTATGAGTACTTCAACGGAGATACCGGGGCCGGACTGGGCGCGAACCACCAGACCGGCTGGACCGCCCTGGTCGCCAAGCTGATCTCCCAGAGCGGATGCTGACGTGGGCGATCCGGACGCCGCCGGGGCGTGGAAAGTCGCCCTGCGCCGCCGGGCAAGGGAGACCCGCGCCGCGCTGGATACCCGGGCTATCTCCGCTCAGTTACGCGCCCGTATCGCTGCTCTGCCAGAGTACCAGGCGGCTCGCCACGTTCTGCTCTACCTCGCGCTGCCCGGCGAGGTGCGAGTCGAAGCGCTGATGACCCTGCCGGGCAGCGCGTCAAAACAGTTCTACGTTCCGCGATGCGCCCCGGACCGTCGGCTTGCGCTTCATCCCTTCCTATCCGGCACAACGCCGCTTGTCCCGGGACCGTTCGGAATCCGAGAACCGGACGCCGCCCGCGTCCCTGAAGCCACGCCAGCAAACCTG
>JACMJB010000378.1 GCA_014380815.1 Armatimonadota bacterium | reverse complement strand
CGGCAGCGTGGCTGGCTTCCTGAGTCTGTGACATTCGATAACCCCCTCGGTTCAAGCTCGCGCTTGTTTGGTATGTCAAGGGTAGCACAACTACGAGGGTTATTTCCATCTAAAGGGTGAGGCATCGCGGTTTCCGGCGGGGAGTCCCGCCGGAAACCGCGACGCTTCCCTGCGCCACGACGGTTGCTTCGAACTGCTCGGCGCGAGCAAGACCGCCGCCAGAAGAGTGGCTCCTAGCGCGGCCCACCCCAGCGCGCCGCGATGGCCCTTGATCCGATCATACGGACTTGTTTCCAGGACTTTGCCCTCATACCCGCCGCGCTCGCGGAGTGCGGGTCCGGAAGGCTGATACAGGCTCCCACTGCCGCGCGGGCGGGCAGGTTCTCCGCTATGCTGCTGGTCAAAGAGGGCTGCCCCCATGATCTTATCCGTGGGCCGAGGCATCAGCTTCTCCATCCAGCCGAAGGCGGCCGCCGCCCCGCCCGCATAGCGATCCCGCTCCGGGGTCACGGCGCAGTGCAGTATCACCTCCGCCACCACTTCTGGTGCATAGACTGGTGGCGGGTTCTTCGGTTCGTCGGACAGATAGTTCTTGGCATGCTGGACATAGGGCGTGTCAATGGCGGCGGGCTTGACCAGCGTCAGCGAGACCGGGTAACCCGACTTTTCTACCTCCATGCGCAGTGCATCGGTGAAGCCGCGCACCGCGAATTTCGAGGCGCAGTAAGTGCCCTGTAGCGGGATCACCCGCTCCGACAGTGCCGATCCCAGATTGATGATCGTGCCGCCGCCAGGCCGGGTCTTCAGGTGTTCGAGGGCCGCTAGTGAGCCGTGCACTACGCCCCAGAAGTTGATCTCGAACAACTGGCGCATGTCGTCCCGCGCCACCTCTTCGAGCTTGCCGTAGATAGAAACCCCGGCATTATTGATCCAGGTATCGAAGCCGCCAAATCGGTCTATCGCAGCCCGGGCAAGCTGCCTGACTTCGGTCTCGTTGCTGACATCGCAGACCACTCCGAACGCCTTCCCCGGTCCCCGGGCGGAAAGCTCTTGTTCTAGCTGCTGGAGCGCCGGGGCGCTCCGTGACGCCACCACCACGCTCGCACCGGCACGGACGGCGGCGCGCGCGGTCGCCAGCCCGATGCCACTTGACGCGCCCGTGATGACGATGACCTGCTCTTGCAGCGGTTTCAAGCGCGGCCTGCCGGACAGGCCGCTGTCGCCGCGCTGGCTCCACTTCTGGTATGCGACCGCCCCCAGCCCCAGCGCGCCCACTGCAGCAAGCTGCGCTGGCAGAGCGTCCGGCACGGGAGGGGGCACGGAAACAAGACCCATCTGATCGGCATACGCCGGTTCCACGGAGTATCTGCCGTTTGGGGGCGGGGTGAAGCGTGCCGCAAGGTCCTGAAGCTGCACCGTCGCTTGCGGCCCATGGATTGGGATTCCGTGGCCCGCCGCGACCACGGACGGCATTCGCTCCGCCAGGCTCCGAACCGAGACGCGGGCCGCCTCCCAATTGGTAGTCAGCGGGGTTGGGGGACGCTGTACCTCCTGGCGTTCCGTGGCCTGCGCGCTCCAGGAGTCCAGGTCCATGGTCGTGACCGCATCCCCGGCGAGCAATACGCCATCGGCCTCGCGGAGCAGGGAAACGTGGCCTGGTGTGTGGCCCGGCGTGTGCAGCCATTGCCAGTCCGGCAGCCCCGGAACGGTCCCATCGGCAGGAAGCGGGCGAATCCATGACCCCAGATTCGATCCGCTGTGCGGAAAAAAGCGAGAGAGAAAAGCGATTGCCCCGCCGACTGTTGGGTCCTGCGGCGGGTAATCGGACCGGCCCGTCAGATACGGAAGTTCCAGCGGGTGCGCATAGATCGGCACCCCCCAGACCTCCGCGAGTTCAAGTGCGGCCCCGGAGTGATCGAAATGACCATGAGTCAAAATGATCGCGGCGGGGCGCGCATCTGGCCCGTAGCGCTCCGACGCCGCGCGACGAACGGCGGCGGCAAACGGCGGCAATCCGGTGTCCACCAGCACCCAGGGGCCGCCCGGCTCACCGACAAAGTAGGTGTTAACAAAAACGGTGGTCAGATACGCCACGCCAGGCGCGACCGTTTCGATCGAGGCGTGGTTTCGGCTGGATCGGATCTCGTCGGAGGAATCGCTTACCCCCCTGCTGTTTGTGGTGCTTAATGTACTGCTGCTCGGCATAAATTGCCTCCTTACCATTCGGGCCAAACACGCGCCCGTAGCGCATGCTTAGCCTGAACAAGACATGGGATATACAGGGTTTG
>JACMJB010000377.1 GCA_014380815.1 Armatimonadota bacterium | reverse complement strand
TGCCGGACGCCCTGGATCAATCTTTGCATGTGGAAAGCACCCATTCGTCGGCAACGACCGACCGGAAACCACCTTGACCAGCATCTGTGACTGGGACAAAGGCGGCATCTGATGCGATTACGCGGCGCTACCGGGGTCCGGTGCCTCCGGGAAGCTCAATGGTACCAAATAGCGGATGGACGGTACCAGAACGCGGACGGTTGACAGCCGAGCGCTCGGAGCAGGGGCGGCGGACTACAGCAGAATCCCTGCTTCGGGCTGCAAGGGCTGCGGGACATCCTCTTCTTCCAGAGCATCGCGCAGGTCAATCTCGATAATACGCGACAGGGATGTCAGCGGCAGGTCGTTGGGGCGCAGACCGAACGGGTTTTCCAGCAGCAGGCTGATACGCGACAGCAGCAGAAAGGCGAACGCGATCACCAGAACGGCGGGCGGCATCAAGGGTCCCAGGTCACGGACCAGACCGAAAGGCAGCAGAAAGCAGAAGACCAGCACGATCTTATGCCCGATGTCGGTGTAGACCGGCGGCAGCGGGGTGTTGCGGATCCGTTCGCAGCCGCCCTGGATCGCTGCGAGTTCGGTCAGGGTTTCATCGAGCGCCACAATCAGGACTGAATCCAACCAGCCACGGCGGCGCGCCCCCGCGAGCTGCTTGCCGATCAGCATCAGCAGGGCGGCGGGGATATTTTGCACGCGCTGAAGGTGTGCGATCTCGTCGGCGGGCAACAGAACGATCAGTTCCAGGAAGGGGTCTTCCCCGCGCAGATGGTGACGCAGAGCGTGGGCAAAGGCCATGACCCGGTAAGCGATCCCACGGAGGAACTCTTCTCGTTCCTCGTGTTCACCGTAGTTCACCGGTTGGCCCTCCGCTGCGCCCTCGTCCGTGCGGAGGAAGGACACCAACTGCCGGACGAACGAGCGCGACGCATTAACGAGACGCCCCCAAAGAGTGCGCCCTTCCCAGTAGCGGTCGTAACCGGCGTTGTTGCGGAACGCGAGCAGAACGCCCAGCGCGACCCCCACCACGGTGATCGGCAGCGGCGACATCCAGATAAGGCCCTGTGGAAAACGCCAGTGGACGACCGCGACCGCGGTGGCCCAGAGCAGGGTCAGCGACAGCGGTCGTCCCAAACTGACGAAGGTACGGTATCCCGATATTTTCTTGCTGACGATCATGGGTGCCTTACAGGGCGGACATCGGAGCGGACAGAAGGCCGCGTAAGCCGCTCGGTCGGGCTGGCGTATCGCTGTTCCGGTCCTCTTCGATCCGACCGAGCGGCGTGACTCGCAGAACGTTGCACGGGGCTTTGTGCGATACCTGACTCCAGAGATCATTGTCGAGCCAGGCGTGCAGACGCCCGCGAGCCTCGGTGCCGATAACGATCAGGTCCGCGGACTCTGTTTCGGCCACGTTCAGGATCGTCTCGACGGAGCGTCCCGGCACCAGGACCTGCTGGCTGCGAACGCCCATGCTGTCCAGCAGTGCACTCAGTCGGTGTGCGCGGTTGCTGAGCGACCGGCTGTTCCGATCCAGCATCTGAACGGCCTCCAGCCCGGAATAGGGCTGACGCGCAAAGCGGGCGGGATCAAGGACGCTCAAAAGGACGACTTCCGCGCTGTAGCGGCGGGCGAGGTCCGCCCCGGCCAGAGCGACCTTCTCACTGAGCGGCGTATCATCAATGCAAACAATAATCTTGCGGTACATTCGGGCGGCTGCCTTTCTGACGACCAGAAGTTTTGGGTTACCAGTGTGTCTTACGCGCCGGGAATCGTGCCGGTGCCGCCTCCGCGACCAGCGGTACCAAAGAGGCGATAGGCGGCACCGCAGCGCGTCTCTCCTTTTGCGGCTCCGGTGGACTCTGGGACAAAGAAAGACCGGCGGGCAACGTGCCCGCCGGTCTTGCTGGATTTTCCTCGTGGTGCTTTTAATGCCGCAGGTACTTGTCGGTCACGGCGTTGCCGATATCGAAGCACCGTTTCTGAATTCCTTCGAGAAATTCATGCAGGCCCTGGGCGCGAATCTCGGCGATGGTCAAGAATGACAGGTCCGCATGGAGTCGGCCCGCCAGCCGCTCGGCATCACTGGCATAGCGTCGCCCCGCGGACCCGGACACGGAGCGCAGGCATCGTTCCACCTGGCTGACCGCGTGATGGATGGACGACGGATAGTCCCAGTCCAGCACAAGAAACGAGAGCACATTGTCGGGTGTGATACCGCCGCGGTAGGTTTTTCGGAACGCTTCGAAAGCGGAGGCGGATTTTAAGCAGGCGATCCAGCCGTGGGTGTCGAAGTGCTCCCCCTCCTCCAGCAGGTAGTCCCCGCCGGTCAGTTCGCGCACAAGCACATCGGTGAGTCGGCTCATCTGGTCGGCCCGCTCCAGGAACATGCCCGCCTTCAAAAAATAGGAAG
The DNA here is from genome assembly GCA_014380815.1 of Armatimonadota bacterium. GTDB lineage: Bacteria > Armatimonadota > Armatimonadia > Armatimonadales > Armatimonadaceae > JACMJB01. Next base: position 15,882 of record JACMJB010000377.1, on the reverse strand, counting down.
CATCGCCGATCAGCATGGTCCGCTCCGCCAGGCCGTAAAACAGGTGACAGCGGTTCCGGACATCCACCAGAAACTGATGGGGCGAAGTCGTCAGCATCTTGTCCACATCCCAGTTCAGCAGTTCCAGGAACGCGCGATTGACGACCTCCCACATCTCCGACGACAGCACCTCACGCACCCCCTGCGCATTGGCGCGGGCTGCACGCACACAGGAGACAACAGAATCAGGCTGATCTATATCAAAGACCATGAACTGGATCAGGTCGCGCTCGGAAACGTCGCCGTAGCGGGCTTGAAAGATCAGGTCGTCGCCGCTGATCTCCAGGATCGAGTTCCACAGGGATTGGGGGTCTCGGTTCGCGAGCGGCGATTCCAGCGCGGCGTGGTACTGCACGTCCACGATACGCGCAGTGGCTTCGGCTCGCTCCAAATAGCGGCCCATCCAGAACAGCGAGTCGGCTTCTCGGCTTAACATAAATTGTGGTTCCGCATGTCAGATGGCGATTCTACAAACGCGGCGACAGCACCTGGCTGACAGGGCCGGCTGAAAAGGGCAAGGCGAAACGGCGAACCCTGCACCTTACCCTCCATCGCCGCTTCCCGGCTACGAATGCATCCCGCCCTGTGTCTGGCTTTGCGTCTGATTCGGCTTTGTTTCCGGCTCGTCCCGAAGGGCAGCGTCCATAGGCGGTTCTTCGGCGGCGAGTCCGGGGGGCTGGCCCAGCGACTGGCGCATTTCACCCATCTGCTGCGACATGCCGCCCTCTCCCAGCGACTGGGTCATGCCGCCGAGTGACTGACGCATCGGGGGGCGCACTTTGTCCAGCACCCAGGTATCTTTGGAGCCGCCGCCCTGCGACGAATTCACGACGTACGACCCTTCCTTGAGCGCGACGCGCGTCAGGCCACCGGGGATAATCGTGACGCCACTGGGGCCGCTCAGGATATATGGGCGCAGGTCCACGCGGCGCGGGACAATGCCCTTCCCGGCGACATAACACGGAGCCGTAGAAAGCTCGACAACCGGCTGGGCCAGGAAATTGCGCGGTTCGGCCCGGATCTTGTCCGCGAACTGGGAGCGCTCGAACGCGGTCGCCTGCGGGCCGATCAGCATGCCGTAACCACCAGACTCGTTGGCAGATTTCACCACCAGCTTGTCCAGATTGCCGAGGATATATTCCCGCTCTTTTTCCTCCCAGGCGCAGTAGGTCGGGACGTTGGGCAGAATGGCGTCCTGATCCAGATAATAGCGGATGATTTCCGGCACATAGCGGTAGACCACCTTGTCGTCGGCGACCCCAGTCCCCACCGTGTTTGCCAGCGCGACATTACCCGCCGCGTAGGCGCGCATCAGTCCGGGCACCCCCAGAGAGGACTCCTTTCGGAAGATCTCCGGGTCCAGGAAGTCGTCGTCAATGCGCCGGTAGATGACATCCACGCGCTGCGCTCCGTGGGTTGTCTTCATATAAACGCAGTTATCGCTCTCAACAAACAGGTCGCGGCCCTGCACCAGTTCGATCCCCATCTGCTGAGCCAGGAAGGCGTGCTCGAAGTAGGCGGAGTTGTAGACGCCGGGTGTCAGGAGCACGACGGTACACTGCGAGCGCGACGACAGCGCGCGCAGGTTGCCAAGCAGCGCCGTGGTGTAGTGGTCTACCGGGCGGATATTCTGCGCAGCGAAAAGTTGCGGGAAGACACGGGTCAGGATCAGCCGGTTTTCCAGCACATAGGAGACCCCAGATGGGGTCCGCAGGTTGTCCTCCAGCACGCACCAGTCTCCTGCATGGTCACGGATCAGATCCGTGCCGCAGATATGGACATAGAGGTTTTTGGGAGCGGGGCAGCCGACAAACGCGCGGCGATAGTGGGAGGCGGTCTCGATCAGATCGCGCGGGATGATATTGTCTTTGAGGATTTGGGGGTCTTCAGAGTACAGATCCCGCAGAAACAGATTGAGAGCGTTGATACGTTGCGTCAGCCCCCGTTCGATCCGGTCCCATTCGTCGGCGGGCAGGATGCGAGGGATCAGGTCCACGGGGAAGGTCCGCTCAACTCCGAGGGCATCACCGTAGACCGTGAAGGTAATGCCCTGGTTCATCAGGGTTGCATCGGCGAGGCTGACGCGCCGATTGAATTCGTCGTCGGAAAGTCCCTTGACCCGTTCGTAGAGGGCGTGGTAGTGCGGGCGCGCTGTCAGCGTCCCGGTTTCCGCGAACATCTCATCGAAGGCGGCCTGGTATCCTCCGCGCTCTAGGCCACCGGGGTACGCGGCGAACAAGCTCATATAACGGCGAGGCACTCCTTAAAGCAGGGCGCGGCAACGGTGGCGCGGCGATGGTGTAACAGCACTCCCAAACCGGGCAAGGGCAGGACAGTTGCAGAATTGCAGCCTCGGTGCTGCGGCCAGGATTGTTGAGGCCTCGTTTGGTTCGGAATAGTGTATTATACGCCGGGTCGGGAAACCGCGTCAAGCCATAGCGCGCGCCGTTGGTCACGCTGCTACTAGTTACACGAGAGAAGCCCGCACGGTCGGCGGGGGCTTCCTCGCGGCATTAGTGGCAGGAGCGTTTTGCAGCAGGTAGTAGTTGCATTACTGGGTAAAGCAGCTTGGAGGAAAAATTCGTGAACTATCAGACCGTCTTCGCCATGATTGCCACTGTCGCACTGTCTTTCGGACCAGTCATCGTTGCCGATGCGCAGTCCGGGCAGACAAAAAAGGAGCGCCCCGCCATGTTTGAGAAGTACGTCGCTTTTCCGAACGCCGGGGTGCGGTTAGTGCAGCCCAGCGGCTTCACACCCGCGACCAGCTTCGACGGTTTCGAGCATAAGACCGGGGCCTCGGTGGTGGTGATGCGGATCCCTGGACCCTATGCGGAGGTGACCCGCGGCTTTGATACTGCCGCGCTGAAAGCACGCGGCATTACGCTGGTCACAAAAGAGGACATGAAGATCGATGGCCTGTCGGGCGTTCTGCTGAACGTGACTCAGGAGGCCCACGACATCGTGTTTGCCAAGTGGATCGCCGCTTTCGGCGATCCCTCTCAGACTATCCTCGTGACCGCCTCCTTCCCCCAGGAGCAGACCCGGTCGCTCTCGGCCCGGTTGAAGGCGTCGGTTCTGAGTGCTCGGCGAGACAAAAAAGTGGGTGCGAAACCGGGTGCGGACATCACCTTCACGCTGACCCCAAGCACGAAGCTCAAACCCGCCTCCGGTCTGGGGAAGATGCTACTGTTCACGAAAGAGGGCATCGTTCCCGCGAAGAATCCGTCCGACCCGCTCTTTGTCGCTACCCCCTCGCTGGGAGATCCGCCAGTCGCGGACCGGGGCGAGTACGCATTGAATCGTCTGCGTCAGACCGCACACACAACGGTCACCAAAATCACGTCGAATCAGCCCATCGGCATTGACGATATGGATGGCTTCGAGATCATCGCTGAGGCGAAAGATACCACCTCCGGCCTGCCGCTCACCCTCTACCAGGTGATGCTGTTTGAGGAAGACAGCTACTTTCTGATGCAGGGCTTGGTCGGGAAAGAGCAGAGCGCGGCTTACCTGCCGGAGTTCAAGGCGATGGCCCGGAGCCTGCGGCGAAAGAGCTAGGCAGCGGCCCGGTACGCCTGGTCCAGAAGTTCAACGGGATGGACGATCGTCGGCACGCTCGCCCCCTTGGGCAGACCCTGCTGAATCCACGCCAGGCAGCCGGGGTTGCCGGTTGCGACGATCTGCGCGCCTGTGGACAGCAGAGCGTCCACTTTTTTCTGCTGAAGGACGCCCGCCATGTCCGGCTGCAGGTAATTGTAGACGCCTGCGGAGCCGCAGCACTGATCCGAGTCCGGCATTTCGACGAATGTCACGCCGGGAATGGATCTCAGAAGGAGCCGCGGCGCGCTGGTCACGCGCTGCCCGTGTGCCAGATGGCAGGCATCGTGGTAAGTGACTCTTGCCTCAACGCGCCCCGGCATCGGGCGCGGTCCCATCTCCACGAGATACTCGGTGATGTCCTTGACCTTGGAGGAGAAGCGAGCGGCCCGCTTTTCCCATACCGGCTCGTCTTTGAGCAGGTGCCCGTAGTCCTTCAGGAACGACCCGCAACCCGCGGAGTTCAAGATGATAGCATCGTAGTCGTCGCCCGCGCCGAAGGCGTCAATGGTTTTCCGTGCAAGCTGTCTGGCGTCTTCCAGCTTGCCCTGATGCCCGTGCAGCGCCCCGCAGCAACCCTGGACCGGCGGACAGATCACCTCGATGCCGTTTGCCGAGAGGACGCGCGCGGTCGCATGGTGAACGGGGCCATACAGCACCCGCATCACGCATCCGGCGAGAAGCGCCACCCTGCCGCGCGGTTCCCCCCGAGCGGCGGTGACCGCCGGCAGCGGCCTCGCGGCAGCGGCGAGATCGGTAGGGATCGGCACCGCCGTTCCGTGTGGCAAGCCCAGAAACCGCGCAACCGCCGCTGGGATCTTGCCGCCGGTCAGTTTCCCCGCCCGCAGGGCCAGTGCCATCTTTCGAGGGTCCGTGAGCGTCTGAAGCAGTCCCTCACGCAGTACCCGCTCCCCCACACCGCGCTTTGAGACCGCCTCCTGCTGATCGCGGAAGTGCTCCAGAAGGTGCCCGTAAGGAACCCCCGAGGGGCAGGCCGGTTCGCAAGCCCGGCAGCCTAAACAGCGTTCCAGGTGGTGCCCGACGGTTCCCGGCCCGGTCGCCTCCTCGGTCAAAAGCGGGATCTTCCCTTCATGGACGCCGCGCATCAGCACGATCCGTCCGCGCGGGCTATCGGCTTCGTCGCCGGTGGCACGATAGGTGGGGCAGGCATCCAGGCAAAATCCGCAGTGGACGCAGGCCATCAGGCCTTTCTCAAGATCGTGGGAGTTCATCTGAGACAATTTAACCACGGCGCCGCCGTGAGCAGCGAGGTTTGCCCCAGCCCCATTCGCAGAATGTCAGAGCCGCCCCACAAACCGCCCCGGATTAAGCGTCGCGTTCGGGTCCAGGGTTTCTTTGAGACGGCGCATCATCGGAAATGCGGACGGAAGCGGGTGCCAGAGAGGGACGCCCTCTTGTTGACGAAAAGTGAGCGGGGCGTGAAGGACACTGACTCGGACCTTCCGCTCTGCGGCCCAGCGCAGCAGTGTTGTGGCGGCTTCGATGCTCGTGGCGGCTTCCACGACACCGACAAACGGCGATGTTTGCAGCGTGTCAATGGCGAAGGCGGCAGCGAGGGCCGAATGCGTTGCCCAGGTATCGGCGGGCGGAACTTCCAGGCGCACTAACACCTCCGCCTGTGGTTCCGCGACGGTGAAATCACTGTCGAGACGCTGCGGGGCTGTCAGTCCGGTCATTTCCGCAAGCTGAGCGGCGGCCTCGCATTCGCCTTCCACCACTTCGCGCGGGCCGCTCCAGACCAGAACGAGGTGCCGCTCTCCTTCCCCCGTTTCGTTGAGCAGGCAGAGGGAAGGGGCGATGCGGCGGGAGGTGAGCGCGGCGAGGAACGCGGCGACGGCTTCGCGCCCCGAGCCGGTCAGCCGAAAGAGCAGGGCATGGGACGCTTCCGGCTTCGGCGCGACTTTGAAGGTGGCCTCGACAATCACGCCTAGTGTCCCCAGTGCCCCGATATGTAGTTTGGGCAGATCGTATCCGGTGACGTTCTTCACCACCTTGCCACCGCCTTTGATGATGCGCCCCTGGGGGTCCACGAGGGTCAACCCGATCAGCCAGTCTCGCCCTGTGCCGTGGCCCACGCGGGACGGTCCGTAGGCATTGGTGGCGATAATGCCACCCATCGTTGCGCGATCCGCGTGCGGCGGGTCAAGCGGCAGAAACTGGTGGTGGGCCGAGAGTGTCTTCTGCAACTGTGCGAGAGTCACTCCCGGTTCCACTGTCACTGTCAGATCGCCGGGTTCATGGGCCAGCACCCGGTTCATCGCGGACAGGTCCAGCAGAATATCCGTCCGGCGCGGCGGGTAACCGTATTCCTGTCCGGTCCCGCCGCCCCACGGGATGATGGCTTTACCTGTCGCGCTGGCTGCGGCGACTATTGCCGCCCCCTCGTCGAGGGTTGTGGGGACAGTCACCGCTTCCGGCTCCCCGCCGAGGACTTCCGAATACCTCTGCGGCATCAGGCCAGGTTCGCAGGGGGCGCTGCTTGGGGGTCCAGGTAGTAATCATGAGCGTGCAGGTCGGAGATCTGACGCAGTTCGGACGGGGACAGCGGCGGGGTGTCCACGGACCGGGCCAGCATCTCGAGCTGCGGCGCATCGTAGATATTGGGCAGGACACTGACCATGCTTGGCTCCGACAGGATGAACTGGACTGCCGCTTGGCTGATGGTGCGGCCCGCCTCCTCGGCGATGAATCCCAGCTTCTCGACCTTGCGCAGCCCACGGTCCAGCCACAGGCGCTTCTTTTCATTGGTCGTCATGCGCCAGTTGCGGTGATCGCCCGGCGCGAAGGTCGTTTCCGTGTTCAGGTTGCCCTCCAGCAGTCCAGAGGCGTGCGGAACCCGTGCCAGGACTCCCTTGCCGTGGGCACGCGCGGTCTCGAAGATCGGCGAGCCGACCTGCTGTTCCAGGAGGTTATAGATGATCTGGACCGCCGCCAGACCCGTGTTCTCGATGATGTAGCGGGACTCATCGGCCTGGCGCTCGTCAATGGCCGGGCCAAGCGCGGCCCCATACGCGCGGATCTTGCCCTCCTGTTTCAGCGCTTCCAGTGTGGCGAGAAGGTCGTCGCGCCGCAGGGCCTCGATGCGCGGGTTGTGCATCTGGTAAAAATCAATGCGATCCGACTGCAGACGCTGCAGGCTCTTTTCGACCGCGAAACGCACGTACGACGGCTCCCAGTTCTGGGGGCGCTCGCGCTGATTCGGATCGGCAGCGCTGTTGTAGATGTCGTAGCCGAACTTGGTTGCGATGGTGATCTCGCGCCGCTGTTCGGGGGTGAACGCTTCGGCGAGGATCGTTTCCGCGCCGCCATCCTCGTAGGTGTCGGCGGTGTCGTAGAACGTGATGCCCAGGTCATACGCACGGCGCAACAGCGCGATTGCGACGTGCCGGTCTGTGATTCCCCACCAGGTGGTCGCGACGGTCCAGACGCCAAAGCCAACCTCGCTCGCGCGAATATCGGTGCCGGGAAAGTTTCGGTACTTCATGATTTTATGTTACCGCAGACCCGGCGTCTCCGAAGCCGCTGCAAGGTCCAGCAGGCTAACAAACATCTGGACGACTCAGGAACTCAGGAAATCGCATCTCGCCTGATGAATACTGCGCCATGCCTTTACCATTCGCATCCGCAGGGTCGCTGCGCCCGGCAACGCTGGTTTTTGTTGCTGCACTGTTCCTTGTGCTGTCGGGGCCACTCTCTGCGTGGAGTCGAAAACAGACCCTGCCGCAGCCGGTTCCTGCTCGTGACCCGGCGGTACAGGGGGTGGTGGACGGTGTGCAAAAAGCGCGCCTGGAGAAGACAGTTCGGGCGCTGGCTGCATTCCCCACCCGGCATACGCTTTCCGGAGCCGCGGGGGTGGATGCCGCTGCGGATTATCTCGTTCGTGAGTTCGAGGCAATCTCTCAGGCCAGCGGCGGACGGCTGAGGGTAGAGCGGGACACCTGGACCCAGCCTGCCGGAAACCGGATGCCCGCTCCGCATGTCCTGACCAATGTCCTCGCGACCCTGCCGGGCACGGAGACGCCGGAACGGGTGATCGTTGTCAGCGGACATTATGATTCGCGCGTGACGGATGTGATGGATGCAGCCTCTCTGGCTCCAGGCGCAAACGATGATGCGTCTGGGGTCGCGGTCGTGATGGAGTTGGCGCGGCTGATGGCGGGCCATCGTTATGCCTGTACCGTCGTCTTCGCCGCAGTCACCGGCGAGGAGCAGGGACTGTACGGCTCCTCTCATCTGGCGGAGGCGATGACGGCAGCAAAGCGAAACATCGTGGCCATGATCACCAATGATATTGTCGGCAACTCACAGGGCGAGGGCCGCGCGCGCGAGGGGCGACAGGTTCGGCTCTTTTCCGCCGGCTATGCCCCAAGCGAGACCCCCGCCCAAGCGCTCCGTCGCCAGGCGGCAGGGACCGACGCGGACACCCCCGCACGGACACTGGCTCGCGCCGCCGCAGATTCCGCTCGCAGATACGTGCGCGGCTTCACCGTTGTGCTGGTATATCGCAACGACCGATACGGGCGCGGCGGCGACCACACGCCGTTTTTGCGGCGGGGCTACGCCGCAGTGCGCCTGACCGAGCCGAACGAGGATTGGCGGCATCAGCATCAGGATGTGCGCACCCAAAATGGGGTCCGCTATGGCGATTTACCGGAGTTTGTGGACTACGCCTATCTTGCGCGGGTCGCGCAGGTCAACGCCGCCACGGTCGCTGAACTCGCCTCCGCCCCAGCCTCACCTATTGAGCCAACGCTCAAACCAGACCTCAGCCCGCAGACGACCCTCTCGTGGACGGTTCCCGACGGGGCCGCGGCCTGCGAGGTTTTGTGGCGAAGGACAACCGACGCCGACTGGAAGGGAACGCGCCTGCTGCCGCCCGCTCAAACGACCGTGATTCTGCCGCTTTCCAAGGACGATTATCTGTTCGCGGTTCGCGCTGTTGGTGCTCGCGGGGCGCGGGGGCTTCCCGCAATCCCGACCGCCGGGCGGGTCTCCACGCGCTGACGGGAGAGGGTCAAACGCCGCTGCAGATCCGCCTGCAGCGCGCATCATCCCCCGTTAAGGTCGCCGTTCCCGCCAGCCGAACCTGCCAGTAGGCGGCGTCGGGCCGCACAGGCTACTCTTCGATAGGCTTTGTCGCCGGGTCCCATTGGCGGTGCTCTTGCTGACGGTTTCGCCATCAGTGCTGGATGCGGTCTGCTGAAGCGGTCCCCATGGTGAAAGAGGAGAAAAACCCGGCGGCAGGGAAGGAGGAGAGACCATCGCACAATGATCCAAGGTTATCGAGGACTTCCTTTACCCATGACTCTTTCGACAGAGCGCGGACGACTGATGGTCGCCTGCCCGGACCAGCCGGGGATTATCGCCGCTGTTTCCCGATTTTTGTTCGATTGCGGCGCGAACATCGTCCATTCAGACCAGCACACGACCGATCCAAGCGGGGGACGGTTCTTTTTGCGTGTGGAGTTCGACCTGCCAGAATTGGTAGAAACCGTGGGAGAACTCGATGCCGCCTTCACGGAGGCGATTGCCGTTCCGCGCCAGATGGTCCACCGCTTCACAGTCGCTGCGCGTCAAAAGCGTCTGGCGGTCTTCGTCTCTAAGGAAGAGCACTGCCTGCTTGAACTGTTGTGGCAGCAGCGATCCGGCGATCTGGGCGCGCAGATCGCGGTGGTTGTCAGCAACCATCCGGACTGCGGCCCGCTGGTCGCGCCGTTCGGCGTCCCGTTCCACCATATCACCGTCACGAGGGAGACAAAGGCCGAAGCGGAGGCCAGCCAGCTTGCCGTTCTTGCCGAGATGAGCGTGGACGCGGTGGTGCTGGCGCGCTATATGCAGATTGTCTCGAGCGAGTTTATCCGTCACTGGGAGGACCGGATCATCAATATCCACCACAGCTTTCTCCCGGCCTTTGTGGGAGCGAAACCGTATGCCCAGGCGCACGAACGCGGTGTCAAGATCATCGGGGCAACCGCGCACTATGTCACCGAAGCGCTCGATGCCGGCCCGATCATCGAGCAGGACGTGCAGCGCGTGGACCACCGGCACACGACGGAGGACTTAAAGCGGATCGGGCGGCAGATCGAGCGAACGGTGCTCGCGCGGGCGGTCGCCTGGCATGCCCAAGATCGCGTGCTGGTATACGGGAATAAGACCGTGGTGTTTGCCTAGCGGTGTCTGCCCAGCAGGTCGGTTTGTGATCTACACCAATGGGGCCAGGAGCCAGAAAGATCAGAAGGTCCTCCGCCGGTCCGTCCTCGGAGCCGCCGCCCGTCATGCTACAATATCCCCGTGACCCTTTCTGTATCCCCGGCTGACTCCCTTCCTCAGGTCATTGTGGCCGAGCACCTTGTCAAGCGGTACGGCATAGGGGACACCTCTCCTCTTGCGGTGGACGACCTCTGCCTGTCGGTGGCGGCGGGCGAACTGTTCGGATTTCTGGGCGAGAACGGCGCGGGGAAGACGACCACGATCAAGATGTTGACGGGTCTGATTCCTCCGACCCGCGGCGCGGCGCGTATCGGCGGCTTTGATCTGCGCGACGACCCGCTCCGGGCCAAAGCTTTAATGGGTTACATTCCCGACAACCCGTTCCTGTACGAGAAGCTGACCGGGCGCGAGTTCCTGGAGTTTATCGGGGACCTGTACCGTGTGCCGGGCACTCCGGTCCGCCGCGCCCGGATCCATGACCTGCTGACGCTTTTTGATCTGGACACCAAGGCCGAATCGCTGATCGGCGGCTACTCACGGGGTATGCGGCAAAAGATCGCGCTTGCCGCCGCGCTCCTTCACGACCCGAAAGCGCTGTTTCTGGATGAACCGACCGTTGGGCTGGACCCGAAATCCACGCGCCGCCTTCAGGATGTCCTCCGCGCGGTCGCCGCGCAGGGAACCGCCGTGTTCCTTTCTACCCATGTCATGGAGGTTGCCGCCGGTTTATGCGACCGGATCGGGATCATGCACAAAGGCCGTCTGGTCGCGATCGGCACGCCTTCGGAACTGACGGAGGGAGGCCGCCGTACTCTAGAAGAGGTGTTCCTCTCGCTCACCGGGGGGGCGGGCGAACAGGAGGAGGTGGCGCGCCTCCTTTCCCACAACCTATCTACCGATAGTTAAAGTATGACCGTAACTTTACCAGTCACTATCGCCCCAATCTGGGGTGTCTCACCGCTGCAGCCCGACTCGGCGACCATGACGCAGATCACTCTGATCGTCTTTCTGGCCGTGCTGGTGATGAACAGCACCCTGCTGACGATCTGGGGTGTCCGGCGTTTGTTCCTGGAGAAGCCGACCTTCCGGCGCGACTGGAGTTTTCTGGATCTGTGGCTGATGCCACAGGTGATTCTCACGACGCTTCTGATTAGTCTGATTCCGCTCTTTGTTTTGCACCCGGCGATCTCCAGCACGGAGGCGATGATGCGCAGTGTCAGCTTCGTGCTCCCGATGCTGTTTCTGCAGAATATTGTCTTCTTCGGAGTGCCTGCTGCGTTTGTTTTCCTGAAGTACCGACTGCCGCTGCGCGAGATCGGGCTGCCACCACTGCCAAAGCGCCGCGAGGTCCTGATGGGCATTGGCCTGGGCCTCGCGGCAATCGCGGTCTCCCTGCCGCTGGAGATGGGCTTGACCGCACTCGCCAATCAGTTCAGCTACCTGCCCTGGGTGGCAGCGGGTTTGAAGATGGAGCAGGCTCTGCCGATCAATGCCTTGATCGAATCCGTCACAAAGCAGGGCTGGGGTGTTCTGCTGCTCGCCGCGCTTGCCATCGGTCCCGGCCCCGGCTTCGGGGAGGAGATGCTGTTTCGCGGCTTTTTGTTCGGCCTGCTGCGACGGCGCTGGGGACTGTGGCCCGGGGTCATCGTCTCTGGTTTTGTTTTTGCCGCCGTCCACGGCTACTTTATCGGCTTTCTGCCCGTATTCTTATTTGGAATGGCGCTTGCGGCGCTGTACCACAGAACCGGTTCGCTTTGGGTCGGGATTATTGTCCATGCGACGAACAATTCCGTGCTGGTTCTGCTGGCCTACCTCTTCCCGAACCTGACCTGACAAACGTTCAATCTCCCTGCAGTCTAGCATCACAGCATAACACGATAACACGACGGCCTAACACTATGCGAAAAAAACCGGTTGGATACTCGGTGCTGGCAACGCTGCCGCTGCTTTTGCTGGCATCTGCGTTGATGTTCTGGGTGGTCACCGCGCTCAGCCTGCGGTCCGGCAGCGGAGCGCTGAGGGCGTCGGCCTCTGAGGAGGCTGCCAGGGTCGTTGTCGGCGACATCGTTACCGACCTGGGGAAGGGGCGAACCCAGCAGGCGGACGCCCTTTTCTCCCGGTGGGTGTCCGGCAACGGCAGCACCGCATATGTGCTGCTCGCCTCCGAAATCACTAGAAAAGGGCACCCCTCCGATGCGGCACGGTATCTGATACCTGCCACTCAGAACCAGGACATGAACTGGGACCCGATGCTGTGGGCGACCCTTGCCGAGGCACAGAACAAAGCAAACGACTCTGAGCAGGCCAGAAAAAGCGAGGCTGAAGCCGACCGGCGCGCGGAGGCGTTTCTCCAAACGCTCGGACAGAAGGCTCCCAGTGGGTCCGCCGCGGTGCTGGACCGCATCGGTCGGCTGCGGCAGGTAGCATCGTACTACAACAGTCCCCGAGAAAAGCGGCCCGACCACGCCATTTCACTGCTGGAGGAGGCGCTTCGTCTCAATCGAAACGCCCTGACGCTGAACGATCTTGGCTACACGCTTGCGGACAAGGGAAGAACCTCTGAAGAGTTTGATCGGGCAGTGGGGCTGACCAAGGACGCCGTCGAGTTGGCTCCTGGAAACCCGATTGTTCTGGATTCCTACGGATGGGCACTCTTTAAGAAGAATGATCTGGCCGGGGCACGGCGCGTTCTGCGTGAGGCGGTGGATGCGGAGCCGAGCATTGCGGAGATGCATTATCACCTGGGTGTGGTGTATGGTCAGCTTGGCCTGATCCGGGAAGCCCATCTGGAACTGGGCCGCGCCCTTCTTTTGGACCCGGATTCCGCCGAAGCGCGGGAAGCGAAAAAGCGCCTGCGTCAGCCGCCGGGGCAGGGGGTCGTGGAGAAGGCGTAACCGCAGCCCCTCCCTCTTTGTCCCTCACGTGGCTTCAGGGGTAGGTTGGGGGCAAACGGGATCTCAGAGCGCTTCGCACCAGGCGAGCACTTCGGTGAAGGGACGCTCTTCCAGGCTGGCGAATCGCGCGTGACGAGACAGCTTCGCTTTTGTCAGTGCGGGGGAGGAGAGGCCGCATAGGAAGCGAGCCACCTGGCGCGGCTGCATTAGCGCTTCGGGGTGGGCAGCGCGAAGCGCGAGCACCTCGCCCTCCAGATCGGTGGGGAGCGGGGGCAGTGGCGTTGCGGGGGGCAGTTTGGCACGGCGGCCCGTGAGGCAGAACCCGCAATGCCCACACGGGGCATCGCGGGTCTCGCCGAAGTAGCCGGTCAGGGCATTCACCTGGCAGCCATCGCGGGTGATCAGATCCAGAACACGCTGCAAACGGTCCATCTCGGCCTGTTCGCGGGTGACAAACCGGGCCATCAGTTCGTCGGCGAGGATTTTCGAGTCCTCGTTGGGGCGCAGGCGGGAGTATCGCTGACGCGCATCGGCGACACGCAGTTCGATCAGGTCCCGCTCCGCCAGCACTTCAAGGGCGCGGGTGATGCGGCGGCGCTCCTGCTCCAGCTGCTCGGCGGCTTCGTCCGGGTTCAGGGCGTACCAGAGGCGGCCTTTCTTAGCTGCCTGAAACAGGTCCACGATCAGCTTTCCCGGCTCGCCCGGAAACGCTTCGGCGATGGCGGCGGGATTCTGACCGTCCACCGGGCGGAACTCGTACCCCGCGTAGAACGGCGTTCCCTGACGTGCTACCCCCATCAATTCCAGGTAGGTCAGCACGGTTTTCAGCACGAGCGGACGCAGATCGTGCGCGGCGGAGAGCGAGTAGAGGCTGACATCGAACTCCTGCCCACGGCTCAGCAGATCGTCCAGCAGGGCGGTCAACGACTCCCGTGTGGGCGTGTCACCATAGGCGAAGTTCTGCAGTGTCGGCACATCGTCCGGGCAGGCCAGCATCTCGACCGTGGACGGTTTCTGGTCGCGTCCGGCTCTGCCGATCTCCTGGCTGTAGCTTTCCAGGGACTTGGGCAGATTGTAGTGGTAGACATAGCGAACATCGGACTTGTCAATGCCCATGCCGAACGCGATCGTCGCCACGACGATCCCCCTGTCCGATGCCATCCACCGCTCCTGGACCACGCCGCGCGCCTCGCTCTCCATCCCCGCGTGGTACGCCTCGGCGGGCAGGCCCGCGCCGGACAGCAGGGCAGCGATCCGCTCGGCGGTCTTCTGCAGGGTGACGTAGACAATGGAAGGCCCGGGCGGTCGCTTCAGGAGGCGATCCAGCAACAGGGCATCGCGTTTTTCGGAGAGGACCGGCGTGGTTGCCAGGCGCAGGTTGGGGCGATAAAATCCCGTCACGACCGCATCGCCCTCGGTGATCGAGAAGGCTTTGCGGATGTCCGCGACGACCGATGGGGTCGCGGTCGCAGTCAGCGCCAATACCCGCTCCGCACCCAGTTCTCTGGCGAAGTCCGCGAGCTTCAGGTAGTCGGGGCGGAAATTGTGTCCCCATTCGCTGATGCAGTGCGCTTCGTCAATCGCCAGCATCGAGAGTCTGACGCGACCGATCTGCGCCAGAAACCGCTCGTTGTTGAACCGCTCGGGCGCGACATACAGCAGCTTGAGGGAACCCGCCGCCAGCCTGTCGCCGATGGCGCGGGTCTCGTCCAGCCCCAGCGACGAATCCAGCCGCGCGGCGGCGATGCCCCGTGCGGTCAGAAAGTCAATCTGGTCTTTCATCAATGCGATCAGCGGCGAGACCACCAGGGTCACACCCTCGAAGGCGAGGGCGGGAAGCTGATAGCAGAGCGATTTGCCGCTGCCGGTGGGAAACACTGCGAGTGCGGAGCGTCCCGCCAGCAGGGTGTCAATGACCGACTGCTGACCGGGCCGAAACGTGGAAAACCCGAAGTGTTTTTGAAGAAGGTCGGCAGGGTCCATACCCTCATTTTACAGCCATTACATCGGCTCATGACACGATGCGCAGCAAGCCTCCGCTGGCGAGCCTTCGGTGGGAGGATCTCCTGATCCTTATGTTTAACTCGTAAACACCCAGGGTAAAACGGTGTGTTTATGGCCTTCACTACCGCGATGGCTCACACCCCGTTTCTTTCAGACCAATGCCGCCCCGCCTCCGCGACTGCACGGTCTGATTTTCCATTCTTCCCGGATACTCAGCATTTTCTGACGCTTCCGATACCGGTGCTGCCAGGACGCACGCCACTGCAAGGAGTTTTTTGCCTTCCATGCCCCTAACCGCTACCGCTGATGTCACGTCCCCCGAACCGGGAGATACTTACACGATGATGCAGCTTCAGCCGCTGCTTGCTGCGCTACAGTCCGCGCGCGATGGTGATTTTTCCGTGCGCCTCCCCGCTCCCGAGGATGGCATTCTTTCAGAGATCACCCGTGCCTTTAACGAGGTGGTCGGACTGAACGAGACGATGACGCAGGAGATCTCGCGGGTCTCATCCGTGGTCGGACGTGAGGGGCGGATGACAGAGCGGGCGTTTCTGCCGGGCGCGACGGGTCAGTGGGAGGTGGAGCTGACCTCGGTCAATCAGCTCATCGAGGACCTGACGCGGCCTACGACCGAGGTTGCTCGTGTTATCACCGCGGTCGCCCAGGGAGATCTTTCGCAGAAGATGGCTCTGGAGATCGAGGGGACCCCGGTCAAGGGCGAGTTTCTGCGGATCGGCGCCACGGTCAACACGATGGTGGACCAGTTGTCCTCCTTCGCTGATGAGGTGACCCGGGTCGCTAAAGAGGTGGGGACCGATGGGAAACTGGGCGGGCAGGCCGATGTGCAGGGAGTCAGCGGAACGTGGCGTGACCTCACCGACTCGGTGAACGGGCTAGCCTCCAACCTGACAAACCAGGTGCGAAACATCGCACTGGTCACCACCGCCGTCGCCAACGGCGACCTCAGCCAGAAGATCACCGTGGATGCCAGCGGAGAAATCTCCGAGCTGAAGATCACGATCAACACGATGGTGGATCAGCTCAATACCTTCGCCAACGAAGTAACCCGGGTCGCCCGCGAGGTGGGAACCGAGGGACAATTAGGCGGGCAGGC
>JACMJB010000376.1 GCA_014380815.1 Armatimonadota bacterium | reverse complement strand
TTTGGAATTCCTCTCGCCTTCACACTGACGCCTCCCGCCGACGCTAGCGCGATCCCGAGACCGCAAGGGATTTCCAAACAGGTCGTAGACTCAGGAGGATTCATGACTGTCTCGCAAACCCGTTTCCTCGCGTTGGTCGCTTGTGCGCTGTCCCCCTTGGCATGCGGCCGAGAAGCGGCCGCGCCTCCCCTGGTCGCGGTGGACATCCAGGCACAGCGGTTCGGCGGCCCCTCTGAGTGGTCGGTGCCCGTGAACATCGGGGCGACCGTCAACTCCGCAGCCAGTGAAGCGAACGCCGCAATGTCGTCAGATGAGTTGAGTCTCTACCTGACCTCGAACCGGGCTGGCGGGCTCGGCGGGACCGACATCTGGGTCGCACAACGTGCCTGCGGTGACTGCGCCTGGGGAGCGCCTGTCAACCTTGGAGCGCCCATAAATGGTCTAGGCGTCGAAGCCGGACCGAGGTTGTCCATTGACGGGCACCTCCTCTTTTTCCAGAGCGACCGGCCTGGCGGGCACGGCGCCGCCGATATCTACGTGTCGCGGCGGGATAACCCAAAGGACGACTTCAGTTGGGGCGATCCTATCAATCTTGGCACCGGCGTGAACACCGCCTCGAACGAGCAGGCGGCGAACTATCTCCAGAGCGCGGAAGACGGGGCTGGCAACCTGTATTTCAATCGCGACGGAGACATTTATTATGCGGCGGTGACGCGCGACGGCGAAACGCGTGGTCCCGCCGTGTTCGTCTCTGAGCTGAGCGCCCCAACCTTCGACCAGCACGCAAGCGTACGTAAAGATGGAAGGGAGATCTTTTTGGCTTCTAACTCTCGACCCGGTGGTCTCGGAGGGTTCGATCTTTGGACGTCCACACGCCGCAGCGTACACGAACCGTGGTCTCGTCCAGTGAATCTGGGCGCACCGCTAAACACCGCCGTAACCGATCAGCAGCCAAGTCTCTCGAGCGACGGCCGAACGCTCCTCTTCGCATCCGATCGGCCGTTAGGTTTCGGCGGCAACGACCTGTGGATATCAACGCGCACGCCGAGCGGCCATTAGGCGTAGTTACGACGTGAAAGAAAAAGAACGGCACCGGAAGCTCACGTTCCAGTGCCGTTCTTTCGTCAAGAGGTGATCAGTACCCGGGACGAGACTCGAACTCGTAAGGCCATAGGCCGAGGGATTTTGAGTCCCTTGCGTCTACCGATTCCGCCACCCGGGCATGCTTACAAATTTAGCCCATCGAAACCGCACTTACGAGGAAAGGGCTGCTGACGCCCGTTGATCCCCCTCCAGTGGTATATGCGGCGGAAGAGAGGTTAACGCTCCACATTAAAGCAGTTATTCGTTACGGGAGTCTGCCAAGTGGTGGACGTTTGCGCAGGCCATTCCGCCCCTGATTCGGCCGACCACCCTGCCCGGCCAGCTCCTCCGCCCGCTTCCTGAACTGCGCCTGAAGCGAGAGGTAGCGCGCGCGTTGAACCGGAGTCAGGAACCCGGCGAGCTCCCTC
>JACMJB010000375.1 GCA_014380815.1 Armatimonadota bacterium | reverse complement strand
CGTCCGTGTCTCGTTTGGCGGCGAGAGCGAGGAGGCGGGTAAGAGCTTCGGCAACCTGCTGGTGGTCTTCGGGGCGGCGATCGTGGTCAATCTCGTGCTGCTCGTGCTGCAGTTCGGAACGCCCGCCGTAGTCGCCGCCGTGCTGTCGGCAGTCCCCCTGGGCGTCATCGGGGCCGTTCCCGGTCTGTTTCTCGCGCGTCAGAACTTCGGCTTCATGGCGTTCCTGGGGATCGCCGCGCTCGGCGGGATCGTCACCAACCACACGATCTTCCTGTTCCACTACGCCCTGGAGGAGCGGGCGCGCGGCGTCCCGATGGCAGTGGCCCTCGTCGATGCCAGCCGCCGCCGCCTGCGTCCGATCCTGCTGACGGTCCTGCTGTCGGTCGGCGCGCTGCTGCCGCAGGCGTTTTCCGGAAGCAAGTTGTGGCCCCCGCTCGACTGGGCGATCATCGCGGGCCTGCTGGTCTCGACGTTTCTCTCGCTGATCGTCGTTCCCAGCGTCTACGCCGCTCTAGATCGCCGGGGCATGCAGGAGGCCAGTGACACCCACCCGACCTGAATACCGGCTATCTTGCGGGGTATGCTTGCCGGCGTCAATACCACCCTGCTCGGCGCGTCCGCCACCGTTGTCCTGAACCGGTCCACCTACCCCGTCAAAGACGGGTTGTTGGATGCTACGGCGGCGGTGGCCACTCTGGCAAAGGAAGCGGACGTCGGCACACTCGCAAATCTCTCCAAGCTTAACGCCGGGGGACCCCCAGACTCCAAGCCCAAGAACGCGTCAGCACTGGCTTTCGGAACAGATCCTTGATTGGGTGAGCGTCGGCACGGTCCACCTGAGAGCCGCCATTTTCTACGAAAACCTTCGCCGACGGTCGGTCGCCGCTGGTAAACGAACCTCGCCGGATCCTCGCGGACGAACCGACGGGCAATCTTAACAGTCGCTCCGGGACGAAGGTGCTCGACCTAATGCGCGAGATAGCCAGTGAAAGCAGAATCGTGTTCCTGATGGTCACACACGACGACCGCGCCCTGAGGATAGAGGATGGCTTTTTGAACGCCGCTCACCTTTGATAGGTGATTGAAAAACGCAATATCAACACTCAAAAAACATAGAAGGGAGACGCTAGAGGCCAGATGATTGAGGCGCAGCCCTCTACGCCCGAAGGGAGCAAGGCATCGGTTGAGACGCTATCGCCAGCATCTGCGCCGGAGGCAAAGCCGCGCCGCCGATTCCCGCTCATCGGGCCGGAGGTTGGGTCTATCTACCCGCTCGATGCCAAGACCCGCGACCGTTTCGGCTCCGCCCTTTTTAGTTTCAGCCCCGGCAGCGGCCTTCCTGCCTGACCTTGACACAGGGGTTGCCTTGTGAGTACCATCGCCGTAATCGCCGATATATTTACTCGGTTACCGAGACAGGGAGAGTTTCCATGACGACCGTACCGTTTGTTCCTTTGGGCCGGAGCGGCCTGAAAGTCAGTGTTCTTTGCCTGGGCTGCATGAACTTCGGCGAATCCACTTCGGAGGTGGATTCGCTGGAGATCTTGCGTCAGGCGCACGAGAGCGGCGTTACTTTCTGGGACACTGCCAACGTTTACGGCGCGGGGCGCAGCGAGGAGATCCTCGGCAAGGCCTTCCAAACCTTCGGGTTCCGCGACGACATCGTGCTGGCAACCAAGGTCAACGGGACAATGGGACCGGGACCGAACGACCGTGGCCTGTCTCGGCGCCACCTGCGCCATGCTGTCGAGCAAAGTCTGCGGCGTCTGCAGACCAATACTATTGATCTGTACCAGATGCATCGCTACGACCCCACGGTCCCCCTCGACGAAACCCTGGAAACCCTGGATACCCTGGTCCAAGAGGGAAAGATCCGTTACTATGGCACCAGCACCTTCGCAAGCTGGCAGATGGCGGACGCCTCATGGCGCGCGAACGTGAATCACTGGGTGCCGCCGGTCTGCGAGCAGGCCCCGTACAACCTTCTGGACCGGCGCATCGAGAACGACCGGGCCGGATTCCTGGCGCAGGCAGGGTGGGGGCTGATCGCCTGGTCGCCGCTTGCAGGCGGGCAGCTCACCGGCAAGTACGGAAAGGTCGCACCAGACAATCTGCCCAAAGGGGCGCGAATCGAGCGGCAGGCCATGTGGCGTCAGCGCACCAACCGGAGCGCCGCCGAGGTCGCGCTGACCTTCGCGGAACTGGCGCGGGAACACGGCCTAGCCCCCGCAGTGGCCGCGGTCGCCTGGGTTCGCCAGCGTCCTCTTGTCACCGCGCCGATCATTGGGCCGCGAACCCTGGAACAGTTTCGGGAACTGCTTCCTGCCGCGACGGTGAACCTGCCGGAATCGCTGCTGACTGCCCTGGATGATCTGGTGCCACCGGGAACAGCGGTCGCGGATTTTCTTAATAACGCGGGCTGGCAGATCGGACATCTTCCCGGCCTGGACGATGACCGGGGCGGCACGGCCTGACCGGCAGGGTTATTGCCCCATCTGGCGGCGGAGCAGCAGGCAGAAAAAGGGTGCGCCGATCAGGGCGGTCACGACCCCGACCGGGATCTCCTGACCGGGCAAAATCAGACGGGCGATCAAGTCGGCAAGCACGGTGAGGATTGCACCTAGCAGAGCCGCGGCTGGGAGCAGGGTGCGGTGGGGCGGGCCGACCAGGCTGCGCGCAAGGTGCGGCACCACCAGACCCACGAAGCCGATGATGCCGGAAACCGAGACCGAAGCTGCTGTCAGCAGCGCGGCGAGGGCGAGAATCCCGGCTTTGAACCGCTCCACTTCGACGCCTACCGACCGGGCCGTATCCTCGCCGAACGAGAAGGCGTCCAAACCGCGTCCGCAGGCGGCCAGCAGCAGGGTTCCTCCCAGTGTCAGGGGAAAGAGAAGCGCGACCTTGGACCAGTCGGCATCGGCGAAACGGCCCATCAGCCAGTTCAAAATGGTACGCTGCTCCTGCTGAGCTAGAGACAGCAGGAGCGTCATCACCGCCCACAAAAACGACCCGGCGATGATGCCCGCGAGCAGGAAACTCGCGGCGTGAAGCGTCCCTCCGACCCGTGCCAGGGCAAAGACCAGCAGCATCGTCAGGAGCGCGGCGGCAAATGCCATGAGTGGCAGGGCCAGCCCGCCCCAGGCCGCGCCAAGCCCCAGCAGGATCGCCGCGCCTGCCCCGACCGATGCCCCCGAAGAGACCCCGATGGTGTACGGGTCCGCGAGCGGGTTGCCCAGCAGCCCCTGCAGCGAAACACCCGCGACGGAGAGGGTTGCGCCCACCAGGGCGGCGAGCAGGACGCGCGGCAGACGCAGCTCCCACACGATGCCAGCAGTCAGGTCGTCAGCTGGTGGGATGGCGGAAACGGCGCGGTGCAGCACGGCGCGCGCCACCGCGCTGGGCCGCAGCGCGACATCGCCGAGCGAGGCGGCGACCACGAGAGTGACCAGCAGCAGCAGGGCGAGTGCCAGCAAAGTGCCCCCGGCGGGGAATCGGCGTGGCGTCATCGTGCGGGGTCTGCCGAGGAGGGCGTCAGAAGTATTCTGGCAACAGCCCAGAGCGCTTCATGAACCTGGTCAGCAGGGCGGGTGGCGTCTAAAACCACAAAGCGGTCCGGCTCCGACGCCGCGGATGCGAGAAAGCCTGCCCGCACCCGCTCGTGGAAGGCGAGCGTTTCGCGGTCCAGTCGGTCCTGTTCGCTCGCCTGCTGCCGGGCAAGCCCCTGTTCCGGCGGGAGATCAAGCAGGAATGTCTTGTCCGGTGACAGACCGCCGGTCGCAAAGGAGTTCAGCCGGGCGATCATCTCCAGTGGCAGGCCGCGCCCCCAGCCCTGATAGGCAATCGTGGAATCCGTGAAGCGGTCGCACAGCACGATCTCCCCGGCGGCGAGGGCGGGGCGTATCACTGTCTGGACATTCTGCGCCCGAGCGGCGGCGAACAGAAGCAGCTCCGCTTCGGGGGAAACCTCGGTGCGAAGCAGCAGTTCGCGCACCCGTTCCCCGACCGGATCGCCCCCTGGTTCGCGGGTTCGGGCTACCACGTGGCCCAGGGCGGTCAGGCGCTCGGCAAGCCGCGCGATCTGGGTCGTTTTGCCGCCGCCGTCGGGTCCCTCAAAAGTGAGAAAGAGCGCGGCCATCAGCAGTACGCTTCCTTCTTGCCTATCGCCAGCCTCCTCCCTCTTCTCGTCTGGAAGCGAGAGAGGGGGGAAGGGGGAAGAGGCTGGTGACAGCCCCTCATTCCAGGATCAGCTTCGAGAAGTCGGCGAGTGGCAGGTACAGCCGGTCGGCGGCGGCGAGCAGGCCAAGGCGACTCTGACGAACCGCGGGGTCTTCCGCCATGACCAGGACACCCTCAAAGAAGCGGTTGATCGGCTCGCTGAGTGCGGCAAGGGCCGCGAAAGCATCGGCGTAGTCGCCTTCACGCAGTGCGTTCTCGACCTCCGGGGTGATTGTCTCCAGAAAAGAGAGGAGGATTTTTTCCTCGGCGGTCGTCAGGGAATCGCCCGGGGGCAGGGCGGTAGGAAGCGGCTCCTTGACACTGCGCAGAATGTTGCGGACACGGGTCGCGGCTTGAACCGTGGCAAGACCGTTGGCGGTGTAAACCTCGGTCGCCAGAAGCTCGGCGCGGGCGACCACGGACGCGACCTGGTCCCAGGGCGAAGCGAGGAGGGCATCCACGAGGTCATAGCGCGCGCCGCGCTCCTCCAGCAGCGCGCGCAGCCGCGCCTCCAGAAGAACCAGCAGGTCACCCTGCTTTGGAGCGGGCGTCAGGCCCTGCGCCTGGTACGCTTCGGTGGCGGCATGCAGAAGGCGATTCAGACCAGGCAGGGCGCGGTCACGGGCCAGCAGGTCCACGATGACGCCGGCGGCGCGTTTCAGGCCGAAGGGATCGGACGACCCCTTCGGCTCCGCGCCGACAAAACGCAGGTAGCCGACCAGCGTATCCACGCGGTCCGAGAGCGACAGCGCGGTCCCGACCGGACTTCGTGGCAGCGCATCGCCCGCGGTGCGCGGCAGATACTGCTCCAGGAGCGCATCGGCAACTGTCGCGGATTCACCGTCCATGCGGGCAAACTCGCGGCCCATGATCCCCTGTAGCGCGGGAAGCTCCATCACGATCTCCGTGGCGAGGTCGGTCTTGGCAAGGTGGGCGGCGCGGTGGGCGGCGGCGGGATCGCCGGTCCAGTCCAGAAGGCCGGTCGCGCCCAGAATCGAGACCAGACGCTGCGTCTTCGCCGCCAGCGTTCCGAGCTTCTCCTGAAACACGATCCGCTGGGTGCGGTCGGTCTTTTCCGCGAGTGTCGTCTGCCGGTCGTGGTCAAAGAAGAATTTGGCATCATTGAAACGGGATGCAAGGACGCCCTCGTAGCCGCCGCGTACGGTCTCCAAAAACGCATCGCCGCCGCTGCGGATCGCGACAAAGTACGGCAGCAGGGATGCCTGGGGACCCTCGACGGGAAAAAACCGCTGGTGCTTCTTCATCGCGGTCTCCAGCACGGGACGCGGCAGAGAGAGATACGCCGCGTCGAACATGCCCAGCACGCCTGTCACCCATTCGGTCAGGTAGACGTTTTCATCCACCAGCGCATCGGACAGCACTGCCGTGCCCCCCACCGATGCTGCGCGCGCGCGGGCGTGCCTCAGAATCGTTTCGCGGCGCACGGCGGGGTCCGGTTCCACGAAGGCGGCTCGAAGCTGCGCCGCATAGGTTTCCGGAGATTCGATCCGCACGGTCTGATTCTCGAAGAGAAAGCGATGACCGACCGTTTCGCGCCCCGAAGCGATTCCCTCGACGGTGAACGGCACGACATCGGTATCCAGCAGCGCAACGAAGCGACGCAGCGGACGACCAAAGCGATAGTTGCCCGCGCCCCAGCGCATGAACTTTCCGAACGTTACGTCCTTGAGCAGGTCAGGCACGATCTCCGCCAGCACCGCGCCCGCCGCGCGACCCACTCTGTTAGTTCGGGCGACCACGTATTCGCCGACCACCTCCAGCGCCTCGACGGGAATACCCTGCTTCGTCGCGAACCCCTGTGCCGCTTTTGTCGGCGCACCAGATGCATCAAAGGCGGCCTTGACCCCCGGTCCACGCGCCTCGACCGCCTGATCCGCCTGGTGTCG
>JACMJB010000374.1 GCA_014380815.1 Armatimonadota bacterium | reverse complement strand
GGCGAAGGCACTTTTCCCCGATGCCGAACCGCCTGTGATACCGACGATATACACGTCTTTGGTTCTCCCCTGCGGCCTCAGCGGTATCCCAGCAGCCGTCCGCCCTGGTAGACCAGAAACGTGACTACCCAGGCCAGAATAGTCATGTAGCCGATCTGGAACAGCGGCCACTTCCAGCCGTTGGTCTCGCGCCGGACGACGGCGACCGTGCTCATACACTGCATTGCCAGCACATAGAAGACCATCAGCGCGACCGCGACGAGCGGGGTGAAGGTCGGCTGACCCGTCGCAGGGTTGATATCGGACTTCAGTCGGTCTCCAACGGCGATCGAGAGCTTGTCTTCATCCTCGCCCAGATTATCGTCCACGTTGTAGATCGTGCCCATCGCGGTCACGAAGACTTCGCGGGCGGCGAACGATGAGACCAGGCCGATCCCCATCTTCCAGTCGAAGCCCAACGGGGCGATCATCGGCTCGATCGTGCGTCCGATCCAGCCCGCGTAGCTCTGGCGCACCTGTTCGGAGGCATTCGCCCCCTGCGCCCTGGGATAGGAGGCCAGAAACCAGAGCACAATGGAGATCGCCAGAATCACCGTCCCCGCTCGCTTCAAAAAGAGCCACGCACGCTCCGCCATCTGATACACGACGGTACGCGGCGAGGGCAGCCGGTAGGGGGGCATCTCCAGCAAAAACGTCGGCGGCTCTCCTTTGAGCAGGGTCCGGTTGAACAGGGCGGCCATCAAAAAAGCCATCACGGTTCCCAGGGCATACATCGAGAACAGAGTCAGCGCGGGAAGCGTCAGGCCAACCGCGAAACTGCCCAGGTGAAAGCCCAGAACAAGTGTCGGCGGAATGAACGCCCCGATCATCAGGGCGTAAACGGGCAGCCGGGCCGAGCAGCTCATTAGCGGTGCGACCAGGATGGTAAGGAGACGAGCACGCGGCGAATCAATCGTGCGGGTCGCCAGGATACCGGGGATCGCGCAGGCGTAGGAAGACAGCAGCGGGATAAACGACTTGCCGTGCAGCCCGACCCGGCTCATCAGCCGGTCCATCAGAAAAGCGGCACGGGCAAGGTAGCCGGTGTCTTCCAGGGTCGAGATGAACAGGAACAGCAACAGTATCTGCGGCAGAAAGACGAGAGAGTTGCCGACGCCGCCCAGCACGCCTTCCACGAAGAGATCGCGCAGGTCGCCGGAGGGGAGACTTGTGATGGCCGCGTCTTTGACCGCATTGATGCCGGTCTCGATCCAGCCCTGGGGAATCCCGGCCCAGGTGAACATAGTCTGGAAAATCAGCGCCATCAGCGCCAGAAAAATGACATAGCCCCAGAACCGGTGCATGAAAACCCGGTCCAGCTTGTCGGAAAGCGTGACTGGGGCGACTTCGGTGCGTCGCATCGCTTGACTGACGACCCGGCCCACATCCCCATACCGGGCCTCGGCGATCGAGGTGGAGAGGTCCACATTTTCCCGTGCGAAGTGGGCGAGATCCTGCTTCAGGTGCTCGCGGACACTGGGCGACCACCGGGAAAGCGGCTCCTCGAAGGAGCGGCCCTCCGGCAGACCAAGCAGCAGCGTCGCCTCCGTAAAGGCGGTCGCGGGTGGCAGGTCGTGGTGGCGGATGAGCAGAGCCGTCATCTCCTCCACCTCCTGCTCCGCGACAGGCGGCAGAACCCAGCGGCGCGGGGGCGGCGGCGGAGCGTGCTGGAGAAGCGCGAAGGCTTCGGTGATCTCGCGCAGCCCCTGCCGCCTTGATGCGAGAATCGGGATCACGGTTACGCCGAGCGACCGGGAAAGAGCCACGGCGTCCACGCGGATGCCGTGCTGAGAGGCGGTATCGCTCATTGTCAGCGCAATCAGCAACGGAACACCCAGGTCGAGAAGCTGAGAGGTAAGGTAGAGGTTGCGCTCCAGATTCGAGGCATCCACGACGTTAACGATGGCATCGGGCCGGGGCATGTCCGAACGATAGCCAAGCAGAACGTCGCGCGCGATCCGCTCGTCGGGCGAATGGGGGGTCAGGGAGTATAGCCCCGGCAGATCAATCAGACCCACCACGGTCCCGCTCTCGGTCGTGACAGACCCCTCTTTGCGCTCCACTGTCACCCCCGGATAGTTGCCGACCTTCTGGCGAAGACCCGTCAGGGCGTTAAAGAGGGTCGTCTTGCCGCAGTTGGGGTTTCCCACAAGAGCGAGCAGCGGACGTCTGGGAGGTTTGGGGGCGCGGGGAGACGGGGCCGCTGCGGAAGGGGTGATTGGCACGGCGGCGGGGGCCTGCCCGCCGCCCTTCACAACGGGCGCTCCACCGCGGCGTCGGGAAGGGTCACAAGGATCGTCGCGGCTTCGTCACGGCGCAGGGACAGTCGGTAGGACCGTAGGCGGATCTCCAGCGGGCCGCCGAAGGCAGCCCGGCGCGCGATCTCGACCTCGGTCCCGTTGGTGAACCCAAGCTCCAGAAGACGGCACCGGTTTGGACCTGCAACGGAGGCGACGCGCGCTTTTTGTCCACGTCCCAAACAATCCAGGGAACATTCGGTCAGACCCAGCGAACATGCAGGGGGACATTGCTTACTGCTATCGTGCTTCAAGGGTTCACAAAGCCTCTTCCAGTGGCGGCATCCATCGCCGTCTCGACTGGCGATAAAATGGTACCAGATGGCTGGAGAGCAGTCAATAGCACCGACTTATTTGGTCGGCGATTTTTTCGCTCGTTGAAGATTATGCCCTCGATGGCCTGTGGCGCTGCAACCGGACTTCCGGTTCGCGTGTCACAAGCTTACAGGGCCTGGCCTGGCAGTCCGGCGGTGGTGTGCACCGCACTGCCAGAAGGGAAGATTGGGATGGTGAAGCGGTCGAAAGTCAAACGATACAGACAACGATACAGACCTGGTCCGGTGACCGCGAAGGGCGGTCTGGCCTGGTCATTTGAAGGGTATGACCATTTTGTGGAGTGCTCTGACTGAGATGCCGTTACCTGTACTAGGGCGCAACGCGGAACGCGGGTCGGGAAGCCGAGGCGGCACCCTGTCTGCGCCGCCGCCATCCTCGCTGTCCGCGACAGTGAACGCATCGTCCCGTCCCGCCGATCCGGATGCACTGCTGGTACGCCAGCATCTGTCGGGGGACGCCAAGGCGTTCGAGCAGCTGTTCCGGCGGTATCAGACGCCGATCTTTAACCTGGTGACCCGAATGGTACGGGGCGAAGATGCCTACGACCTGACCCAGGACGTTTTTTTGAAGGCGCTGCGGTCGCTGAAATCGTTTCGTGGCGAGGCCAAATTCTCAACCTGGCTGTTCACGATTGCGCGACATACGTGCCTGAACTATATCCGTCACAAGGCAGTCATCAGCGAAGACAGCATCGAGGGGCAGCAGGAAGAGCACCCGGGCGGTGGCACGGAACTGATGGATCAGGACATGGATGTCGCCCGGCTCTGCGAAACGCGAGAGCTGCAACGGATCGTGGACGGTGTGCTGGCGACAATGCCGCCCGAGGCGCGTCTGCTGCTGATTCTGCGGGATTTCGAGCAGCTTAGCTACGATGAGATCTCGCAGGTGACGGAGCTTTCAATCGTCAATGTCAAATCGAAGATTCACCGGGCACGGCTGGCGTTCAAAAAGCGTTTTCAGCCGTATCTGGAATTGCTGGAAGGGGGTGTCGGATAATGAGCGGCGGATTACCGTTTGGGTACAGGGGGGCGGACTCGGAGGCGCTTCGCGGCGAAGCCCGCGGCACTATGATGTGCGGCAGTGCCCAGGAGTCGCTCTCGGAGTTCTGGGAGGGAAGTCTTTCCGCGGCAGCGAGCGCGCGAGTGGAGGCGCATCTCGCTTCCTGTCCGGCTTGCGCCCGCGAGGCGCGCCAGATGAAGGCGATGCTGGACCTGTTCAAAGACCGCTGCGTTCGGCGCGAGCCGGTTCTGGATCTCTGGGCCGAACTTGCCCCGAAGGTGGAGCAGGCGGTCGCGGAAGAGCGCCTTGGGGTCATGGACCGGCTCCGGCTTCGGGGGAGTCGCTTTTGCAACAATGTGGCGGCGGGCGC
>JACMJB010000373.1 GCA_014380815.1 Armatimonadota bacterium | reverse complement strand
GCGGGGGGGGGTGGGGGGGGGGGGGGCGGGGGGGGGGCCGCCCCCCGTGAACGGCATTGGTGAGCAGGATGAGAACGGTCTGCGTCCGGGGGTCTATCAGCAGCGAGGTACCGGTGAATCCAGTGTGTCCGAACGAGCCGGGAGGGAAGCTGCCCCGGATGGAGTAGGCGGATTCCAGATCCCAGCCCAGCGCACGGTCGTTGCCGATAAAGGGGGACTGCCGCGTGGTGGCAAGCCTCACCGTTTCCGGGCGAAGGATTCGAACGCCGTTCCGTTCGCCGCCACCGAGCAGCATCTGGCAGAAACGGGCGAGATCATCGGCGGTCGAAAACAGCCCCGCGTGTCCGGCGACACCCCCCAGCGCCTGAGAAGTAGGGTCGTGGACTTTTCCGCGCGTCTCCTCCGTGTCGTCGCCGGAGGTGGTCGCGGCGCAGCGAGCGGAGGCGCCCGGGCCAGGCAGGAAGTCCGTATCGCGCATTCCCAGCGGCGCGAAGAAGGCATCGCGGGAGAAGTCACGCAGGGACCGACCGGTGACCGATTCGACCACCGCGCCCAGGGTGATAAACGAGAAGTCCGAATACAGAAATCGCTCCCCCGGTTTGGCGATGCGCCGAGAGTTCGCAATCTCGCGAACGATCTGATCCGTGGTACGGGTCTTTCCAAAATACGCACCGCCCGCGGGAAACCCGGCACCATGCGTCATCAAGTGACGGATGGTGATGTCCGCCCGATCACCGCCCGCCAGCGCGAACGGGGCGAGATACCGGGCCACGGGGGCGTCCAGCTCCACGGTTCCGGCCTCGATGAGTTTCAGGACCGCGGTTGCCGTAGCGACAGGTTTGGTCAGCGAGGCAAGGTCAAAAATCGTATTCAGGGCCATCGGGCGGGGAGCGGGGCGCAGACCGGCAAACCCGTAGGACCGGTGCAGGGCGACCGCGCCGCGGCGGGCGATCAGGAGGACCGCACCGGGAATACCGCCCAGCACCGCCGCCTCGACCAGGCGGCTGGCGGTCTCCAGCCGCTCGGGGGAAAACCCCAGCCGGGCAGGGTCTGTGGCCGGGTACTGCGGATACTCCCCTGGCTCCACCGGGGGGACAGGCTTCGAGAAGGACGTGGACCGGGTTGCGGCGGCGAACGCGGCGGCTCCCGCCCCGCTCAGCAGGTGCCGCCGGGAGAGAAGCGTTGGGCGGGTCCCGCAGTTCACGGCCTCACGCCGCCTGATGACGAAGGGGGATGCGGACAGTAAAGGTCGTTCCCTGTCCCTCGATGCTGTCCACGCGGATGGTTCCATTGTGGCGGCGGATCACCCCGGCAACGATGCGCGTGCCAAGGCCGGTCCCCCCCGGCTTCGTGGAAACGGCCTGATCCGTAAATAGGCGGGTGCGCACCGCCTCCGGGATACCGCGCCCGGTGTCCTGTACCTCGATCGTAACCTGCCTGTCGCCGCCTTCGCCGAGGGGACCGCGTGTTCGGAGCGTCACGCTGCCGTCGGGCGGGGTTTCCGGCAGGGCGTTGTTCACCAGGTTATAGAGCGCGTTATACATCTGCCGTCGGTCGAACTCCAGAAGCGGCAGGGTCTCGTCCAGGTCCAGGAGAAGGCGCACCTTGCCCCGCTCGGCAACGGTGCGGAGGGGTAATGCGACCTCGTGGCAGGTATCGTTGAGGTTGGCGGTTTCGAAGAATGGCGGGGAAAGCTCGCCCTTTACGGCGTCGGCGATCTCTTTGGTGCGCCCCTGCACCTGCTCGGCGGCGTTCGCGGCGCTGGCGAGGATCCAGCCATAATCGTGCCGGACTGAATCCGCGATCCGGCTGACCTCCTCGGAATAGGGGTCGCCGCACCGGCTGCGCAGATCCTCCATCTCCTCGAACAGGCGGCGCAGCATCGGTTCCAGAGTCCAGACGCCGGTCAAGATAGGCGTCAGCATATTCTTGATGTCGTGCGAGATGTCGCCGATGACATTGACGATCTGGGCTTTGCGCGCCTCCTCGGCAAGCTGGGCGTGCTCGATCCCGGTCGCGGCCTGGGCGCACAGGACTTCGAATACTTCAAGATCCCGGTCCGTGAAGGGGATGCGCGCGTTCAGTACCTGCATCACCCCGATCGGGTCACCGCCGGTACGCTTTACCGGGACAGTCATCAGGGACTGGGTCTTGTAACCGGTCTGCTTCTCGATATCTACGTTGTGGTCCGCGCGTTCGCGAACATCGCCCGTGCGGATCGGGATACCCGTGCGGAAGACAGTGCCCGATACCCCCTGCGCGACCGGCACCCGTTGCCCGACGAGCTGCTCGCCTGCCCCACCGATCACGTAGCGAAAGACCAGGGTATCGTCAGCGGGGTCGTGGAGAAAAACGGTCCCCGCGTCCGCGCGGAGCACATCAAGGGCTGTCTTCAGGGTCGCCGCGACCATTGCGTCCACGCTGGGATGCGAAAACAGCGCTTCGCTGGTGCGCCGGATCGCCTCGATTTGACGCTCCCGGTGCGCGAGTGCCGCGGCAAGCTCCGCCTCGCGGGGAGGCATGTGGTTGTCGCTGGTGACTTGTTTGGGGGAGTTCATGAGGCAAAAAATCGTGCGGGACAAGCGGCGGGGCAGACTCACCCAGTGTTTTGAATGGTACCCTGCAACCAGGCATTGCGTCAAATCGCCCAGGGGGTTTCTCCCCGTGGGCATCGGGGAATTTGCGCGTTGACTTCTTGCTGCCTTGTCACCGCAAAGGTCCTATGTTACAATCCCGTATCGCTTTGACGCCCCCGCGGGCGCCCCTCTGAGGAGATTTCCCCTTATGCCGGATGAGCCAGAAGAGGGCTTCACGGTTCGTGACCGACGACGCTTCAGCGTCGAGAACGCCGACACCAGTGTCAGTGACAGTGCTCCTGACCGCCCTGGCACTGCCGCAGCAGCGGCCCCGGCGGCACCCGCTTCTGTCGCGGAGAATCCTGCTGAGCCAATCAGCGCCCTGCCATACCCTGGCGAGGAGGATCCCCTTTCTGAGGGGGGGGACCCCTACGGCGCGGGGCAGATCCCGGACGTCTATTCCGTCCTGGCACTGTTCCTGGGCGAGCTTCGAAACCTGGCCTGGCTTCGGATGGGACTGGTAGCAAACCCTGGCACCGGCGAGATCGAGCGCGATCTTCCCCAAGCAAAGATCGCTATTGACACCGTGACTTTTCTCGCGATGCAGCTTGAGCCGGTAGTATCTCCCGAAGAGCGGCTGCCACTGAAGGCGCTGGTGAGTGATCTGCAGGTGAATTTCGTGGAACAGAGCAAGCGCGCCTGAGACACTGGGATACCGAGACGCCGCGAAGACCAGAGGGGCGGCGCCTCACGACAACGATTGAATGAAGCGGTTTTGGGGACGACGTTTTGATCCGTACAAGTTACGCGGTTTCACCAATGAAGCAGCTTCGTCTGCACCTGGATCTGGCAACGCGCCGAACGCGGCGCGCCCTGGAGCGGCGTCGGCGCACGCTCTTTGCGGAGCTGACGGAGACGGACCGGCGAAAGGCGATTGCTGGGGGCGATGCTTATCTGCTGATTCGCTGGCGTGAGGATGTCAAGCGCTCCCGCGCCCTGTTCGACTCCTTTTTTGACCAGTACGATTCGCTCGTGGGACTGCTTTGCCTGGCGGCGCATCAGGGCATCGAGCCGCATCTCGAAGAGGAGTACCGGGAGCGGAGGCGCTGGTTCGCGTCGAACTATCCCCAGCGCATTCAGCGCCTGATCGAACCGTACCAGGTTCGGGATGCGGCAGACAGTGTTCCGGGGATCTGGGGGCCGCGCTCCTGTGACGTCTTCGAGGCGCTTTACCTGCCTTCGACCATCGGCGCGATGCTGGAGACGGATGGCGGTAACCTGATCGGGCGGATGATTCGTGCACAGGAAGCGCTGGCGGCGTGGGAAGCGACGATCCGCCGCGAAGAGTCGGCAGTCGCGACCCCGATTCGCTACCACTGACCATTGACTGCGGAGGGCTAATGGTTTTCAGGCGGCGGCGGGGTTTGCCTCACTGCCGCTCACGGCTTTTCCAGCGGTCCCGCTTGCCAGAGCGGCGGCGACCGCCTCGTCAATGGTGTCGTAGACGGGGAAGATGCGGATAAGGCGCGTGATCTCGAAGGCGCGCCGCACGAAGGTCATTACCTGCGCCAGATAAAGCCCGCCGTTGTTCTCGCGGGCGCGCCGAACGGCATCCACCAGGACGCCCAGCGCGGCGGAGTCCAGGTAGGGCACCTCGGACATGTTGAGGACGATCCGGAACTTGCCCTCCTCCATCAGTCGCTGAAGCGCGGCACGGAGTTCAGGGCAGGTATGCAGATCTATTTCTCCGCGAAGCTGAACCAAAGGCACCCCCGGAGCGGACGATTCCACGACGGTTATATCCAATCTTTGCACAAACCCCTCCTTACGTATCGGCGCTCCGTCGCTCCGCTGAAATGCTAAAACTGGACTCCGCCGCCGAGCGGCGGCCTTTCGCGGTCAACCAGTATCGGGTGTCCCTGAAAGTATACCCAATATCTTTTCCCTGCGTTTGCGCTTAGACAGTCTGCGGGCGATTTGGTTCCCAATTCGTGCCGTTTGACAGACCAAAACGCTGCAGGTTAAAGTAGGGTAACTATTTCGTTGAAAAGCCAAGGGAGGCCGTCACTATGACAGCGCAGTATCAGTTCCTTTCCCCGGATCAGGTCGAGCAGTTTCTCACACGCGGGTTCTGTGTCGTCCGGAACGCCTTCGACCGTGACAAAGCGCGCATCTGGACGGATCAGGTCTTCACACGGCTGGGTTATGAGGAGGCGGACCCCTCCACCTGGGAGCAGCACCGCATCCATATGCCCTCACACGAATTCGCGCCGGTGGCGGAGTATGCCCCCCTGGCCTGGGGAGCGATGTGCGAACTGATGGGTGGTGAGGACCGGGTGCGACCTTCAACCTGGGGCAACGGCTTTATCGTGAACCTGGGCAAACCCGAGGATGCGGACACTTGGCAGCCACCTTCCGCGAAGGTGGGAGGATGGCACAAGGACGGCGACTTCTTTCGGCACTTCCTGGACAGTCCGGAACAAGGTCTGCTAACCATCGTGCTCTGGTCCGACGTGGTTTCACGCGGCGGGGCGACCTTCGTCGCAGGGGACTCGGTCCCGGTGGTGGCACGATTTCTCGCGGACCATCCAGAGGGCGTGACCCCGAACGGATTCGGGTTCGGAAACATGATTCAGGAGTGCACGGACTTCGCGGAGGCGACCGGCGAGGTGGGTGATGTGTACCTACTGCATCCGTATATCCTCCATGCTTCGTCGCAGAACGCGCTGCGGCGCCCCCGCTACATCACGAACCCCCCGGTTGGCCTCAAAGAGCCGATGAACTTCAACCGCGAAAACCCCGACGATTTTTCGCTGATCGAGCAGACGGTCCTGCGCGGCCTGGGAGTCGAGCGGCTAGACTTCCAGCCGACCGCGCCGCGTGAGCGGATTGTGCCCGGAAGTCACGCGAAAAAGCAGGAGATGCTTGAAGCGGAGAGGGCGCGGCTCGCGGCGATCCAGTAGCCGACTTCTTCAAGGACGACCGGTCGCCGTTCCCTGGTTCGTTGTTTTGCCGGGCTTAGATCAGCAGCAGACGCCGGGCGCAGTCGGAAAGGATTTCTCGCTCCCAAGCGGGGCGCTCCGGGCTGCGAGGGTGCGTTTTGCTGGTCGGGATCTTTCCCAGCAGATGCAGAAACGTCGCTGCCGAGTGCTTATAGGCAGGCACGGGTGGGCGAAACGCGATATTTCCCAGCCATTGAAGCGCATCGGCGACCATGAGATAAGCGGGGTCCTGGGCGGCCCACAGGCGGTCGCGCTCCGCGAACTTCGCGGGCGAGAAAGCGGCAAGGCCGAGCAGATAATCGCTGCCGTACTCGATCATGTCAATACCCAGATCGTTGCCGGTGAAGACATGGAATTCCGGTCGGATACGGTCCCGGGTCTCCAGACGCTCCAGTTCGATGACCCGATCCAGGCTGGAGTGTTTTGCCCCTTTGATCTGCCCGATGCCTAGAATCCCCTCGAAGACGCGGGTTTCCCAGATCTCGCCGTTGGGGGCGAACATCTTGCCGAGTTCAAAGGCGTAGGCCGCGGGAACGTCGCGGGTCGCGCGGTCGTAGGCCTCCACGACCGCGCCGGGGGGCAGGTTGTGAAGGCGCGAGGTCTGAAATAAGATCGGCGTCCCGCCATGCTCAGCGATCCGGGCGATCTCGCGGCGGTAGTTGTCCACCACATCGCCGTCCTGTCCCTCGATAAAAGCCCCGGCGACGAACGGGGTTCCGGTCGGCCCCAGAGCCTCCCGAACGATCCCCAGCACGCGGGCTTTTTCGGCGTCGGTCAGCAGGTTGACATACCCGGTATCCATGTTGACCGCGGGGATCAAGCCTGCCTGAATCGTGTCCTGCAGGCAGGAGACATACGCTTCCTCGGCGATCTCCCCGTTCTCCTCAAAGGGCAGCAAAACGGCGGCCATGCCGACCGGGTGGCGCCCTGGCTGCCGCCGAGCGTGGACTTCTGAAAGATTCATAAAACTCTCCGATCTCGATCTTTCGGTTGGGAATCCTGGGAATCGCTACGCTTCCAGTTTTTCCAGTTCGACCCAGGCGCGCTTGTCCCAAGAGGTCAGGCCCGCTTCGGCAAGCTGTACCCCCTTCGCGCCTTCGAGCAGGTTCCATTGGAACGGAGTGCCCGCCGGGTCAGCGACCACATGCTTCAGGAAAAGCTCCCACTCAGCCTTGAAAGCGTTGTCGAAGACCTGGTTCGTGGGAACCTCCATCCAGTTGTCCAGGAACCGGATCGGGCTGTCAATATCGGGGTTCCAGGTGGGCCGTGGGGTCGCGCCGTGGGGCTGGATGACGCACCCGCGCAGGCCCGCGACAGCCGTTCCTTTGGTGCCGTCCACTTGCAGAGTCAGCAGGTCATCGCGCCGCACGCGTACCGTCCACGACGAGTTGAACTGCGCGACGACTCCCCCCGCAAGCTCGAAGGTCGCGTAAGCGGAGTCGTCGGCAGTGCAGTGATAGGGCTTTCCCGCCTCGTCCAGACGCCGCTTGATATGGGTCGCGCCCAGACACGAAACGGCCTTCACCTCGCCGAACAGATTGTCGAGGACATAGCGCCAGTGGCAGAGCATGTCCACGATGATGCCGCCGCCGTCCTCCTTGCGATAGTTCCACGAGGGGCGCTGGGCGGCCCCGTCCTCGCCGGTGAAGACCCAGTAACCGAACTCCCCCCGGACACTCAATATCTCGCCAAAAAACCCGACATCAATTAGCTGCTTCAGCTTCATGACGCCGGGCAGCCACAGCTTGTCTTGCACGACGCCGTGCTTGATCCCGGCTTTCTTGGCGGATAGGTACAGCTCATATGCCTCGGCGGTGGTAACCCCGGTGGGCTTCTCGCAGTAGATGTGCTTGCCTGCGGCGATCGCTTTTTGAACCGCGGGAGCGCGGAGCTGGGTGAGCTGGGCATCGAAATAGATCTGGTTGCCAGGGTCAGCGAGGGCGGAATCGAGGTCCGTGGTGAATCGCGTGACGCCCGCCTGGGCGGCAAGCCGCTCCAGCTTCGCCGCACTCCTGCCGACCAGGATCGGGTCCGGAAGAATCACTTCGTCGTCGGACAGCTTGACACCGCCCGCCTGACGAATCGCGACAATGGAGCGGAGGAGGTGCTGATTGGTCCCCATGCGCCCCGTGACACCGTTCATAATGACTCCGAGATGGTGTGTTTTCATGGTTGGTCTTTCTGATTCAGGCTTTCGCACGCACTCTTTTTGGGTCAGTCCGGATCTGCTGGCGGAGCGGTATGCTGCGGAGCGGCCCCTTCGGGGAGCGGCGGGGCATCCACGCCTGCTTTCGGGAGCGTTCCGGCAAGCTCCTGACGCCAGTGGGCGACATCTCCGGCGGGTCCGTAGCAGTAGAGCATGCGCAGCGGCTCCGTCGGTGAAGTGTTGGTGAGTTGATGAAAGATACCCGGCGGAATATACGCGGCCTGCCCCGCATGGACCGTCTGGCGTTCGTCGCCGAGGCACATTTCGCCGTCGCCGTCGAGGATAAAGTAGATCTCCTCCTGGTCCTGGTTGTGCCATGGCACCTGACCGCCCCCTGGCTCCAGCACGACGACCCCCATACTGAAATGCTCGGCCTGGATCGGCGACACGCCGCCGACCAGATTCTTGGTCCGCCGCCGGGCCGGGTAGACGCGCCCTTCCGTCTGTTCGAGATCTGCGATCCTCATTTTGAGTTCCTCCGTTGGTGGATGGTATCCGGAACGCTCCGGGGATTCGGGCACCCCAGCGCGAGCGAGATCGCCGCGGTTGCCTCACGCAGAGCGCGGGTTTTACGCTGGAGGTCTTCGTTGTCTTCGCCCGCTTCCCCGCCCGCGAGAAACGGCAGCGCCAGAGCGGCGACTACTCCCCCGCTTTCGTCGAAGACCGGGGCGGCAAAAGCGGAGAGGCCGCGCTTATACTCCTCGCGATCCCGCGCCAGGCCCGCATCCCGCACGGCTTCCAATTCGGCGGCAAGCGCTTCCGGCAGGATATGTGTCTGCGGGGTAAAGGCGGTGAGGTCCTGGGCAAGATAGGCCGCCCGCTCGGTTTCGGGGGCATAAGCCAGCAGCACTTTCCCTACCGCGGCGGCGTGCAACGGGAAGACACTGCCTACCTGACCGGTCAGCGAGACATTCGGGTGATCCGGTGACATCTCCCGCGCGACGCAGAGCGCCTGCGCGCCGGACCGGACAGATAACTGGCAGGACTCACCGGTCACGGCGGCAAGGTGCTTGAGGTAGGGCTGGGCGGTCTGGGCAAGGTCCAGCCGGGCGCGAACGCGGGCCGCGAGCCGCAGAACGCGCAGGCCCAGAACGTAGCCGCCCCGTGGCCGGGCCTGCTCGATATAGCCGCGCATCCGCAGACTGGTCAGCAGGCGATGCACCGACGCTTTGGGAAGCCCCAGCCCCGTCACCAGATGGGTCAGGGTCTGTGGCTCGCTGTGCGCTTCCAGAAACTCCAGAATGTCGAGGGCGCGTCCCGCGGCACCGGAGGCATCCGGAGGCGCAGCAGATCTAGTATCATATTTGGAATTTGCTTCCATATTAGAAACCAGTTATAGTATAGCAAGGAAATCTGGCGCAGGAGTGCGAAATAAACCCCGTCTGGAAAAGAATTTTCGCCATGATGCAGACATCACCAACCACGCTGCGTGCTGGCTTGACCAGTGTCACTTTTCGCCGCCATTCGATCGAAGAGGTCATCGCGCGGGCGGCGGAGGCGGGTCTTGTCGGCATCGAGTGGGGCGGCGATGTCCATGTGCCTCCCGGCGACCTTGTGAACGCACGCCGAGTCGCCGCCCAGACGCGGGGCGCGGGCCTCGAGGTCGCCTCCTACGGCTCCTATTACCGATTGGGGGTCTCGCCGCCCGATCAGGGAGACGCGGTTCTGGCGACGGCGGCGGCGATGGGCGCGGGGGTCGTGCGCGTTTGGGCTGGAACGACCGGCTCCGCCGAGACGACGCCGGAGCAGCGCGATGCGATCCTTCGGGATGCGCGGGAGCTGGCGCGGCGCGCGGAGCGGCTCGAGATCCGAGTGGCCTGCGAATGGCATGGCGGAACGCTCACGGACACCGCGCCGTCCGCACAGACGCTGTTCGCAGCGGTGGGCCACCCCCATTTCGGCGCGTACTGGCAGCCACGAAATGCACAGCCGACTGCAGAACGGGTGTCCGATCTGGTGGCCCTGCTTCCGCACCTGATGGGGCTGCATGTGTTTCACTGGGGCGCAGACGGCGAAAAGCACCCGCTTCTCGGAGGGAAGAGGGAGTGGGTTCCGTGCCTGAACCGGGTGGCGGCAGCGGGAACACCGATGTATGCCCACCTGGAGTTTGTGAAGGATGAAGACCCCGCGCAGATGCGCGAGGACGCCGCAGTCCTGAAACGCTGGATCGAGCAGGCCAACGCGGCAGCCGCGCTGGAGATGTCCACAACGGTAAGGAATATCTTTTGACGAATTCGACAAAGCTCAGGGGCCTTTTTGTTTTGGGGCCGTCGGTGGAACAGATTTATGGTCCCGAGGCGCAGCGCGCGATCTACGAGCAGGTAGAGATCTACGCCCCGAAACAGACCCGACAGTCTCTCAAGGAGAACCCCACGATTCTGGCGGAAGCGGAGGTGATCTTTTCCGGGTGGGGAGGGCCAACGCTAGATGCCGACTTCCTGGCGGTCGCACCGCGCCTTCGGGCCTTCTTTTATGGTGCGGGGGCGACCGGTGGCATGATCCATTCGGAGGCGTTTGAGCGCGGCATCGTGGTCAGCAGCGCCGCCGCCGTAAACGGGGTCCCGGTCGCGGAGTACACCGTAGCCTCGATCATCTTCGCGCTCAAGCAGGCATTCCGGTTTGCACGGGAGATCAGGGCAGCGGGATCGTATCCGAAGGAGAGGAAGACCATCGCGGGTGCCTACGGCTCCACGGTCGGGCTGGTCTCGCTGGGGGCGATTGGGCGGCTGGTGTGTGAACGCCTGAAGATGCTGGAGGTTTCCGTTATCGCTCATGACCCGTTCGTCTCTTCAGCCGAGGCCGCGGCGCTGGGGATCGAATTGGTCTCTCTGGAGTCTGTCTTCGAACGGGCGGATGTCGTGTCGGTGCACACCCCCTGGCTGCCGGAGACCGAGCGGCTGGTCCGGGGCAGTCACATCGCGGCGATGAAGGAAGGGGCGACTCTGGTCAACACCGCGCGCGGGGCCGTGATCGCCGAAGAGGAGATGATCGCGGTTCTGGCGGATCGTCCAGACCTCTCCGCCGTACTCGATGTCACCCACCCGGAGCCGCCGCTGCCCGGATCGCCGCTTTACACGCTTCCGAACGTATTCCTCACGCCGCACATCGCCGGTTCGCTGAATGGCGAGTGCCTGCGGATGGGTCAGGCGATGGCGGACGAGATGGGCCGCTGGCTGCGCGGTGAACCGCTGCGATACCAGGTACGTCCGGAAGCATCCGGCAACACTTCGCATCGGATGCCAGCCAAAGACGACCTGGACTAAGGCATCGCCGCTACCGGTTCGGTGGTTTCTATAGGCAGTTTTACCCCTTGAATTAGCGATAATTTATTTATTCTCGCCCTGGATTAACGCTAATTCCGTGATAAGATCACCCTAAGCAAAATGCGAAGAAGCAATGCACCAACGCTGCAGGATGTTGCCAGCCAGGCAGGCGTCACCGCGATGACTGTCTCGGTCGTGCTGAACGGCGCGCGCTCCGCGACTCGTGTCTCCGAGGGAACCCGCGCCCGGATCCTGGAAGCTGCCGCCCGGCTCCATTACCGTCCCAATGGGGTCGCGCGAGGTCTTTCACGCCGCCGCATGGATGCTATCGGGGTCGTTTCCTCAGTTCGGAACGCGGACGAAGACGACAATATCAACCTCTATTTTCTCGAAATCCTGAATGGCATCCTGGAAGCGGGAGCCAGACACCGGCAGAACATCACGGTCTTCTCGATCACGCACCAGGGTGACGATGAACCCAAGATCCTCCAGTTCTGTGACGGGCGCGTGGACGGGATGATCTTTGTCGCGCCGCGCCGCCTATCGCCGGGCTTCGCCGAAACGCTGCAGCACCACACCCCGTTTGTCACGATGCACGCCAATGATCTTCTGCCCTGCACGTATAACCTCGACATTGACAACGAAGGCGGTGGCTACCAGGCGGTCCAGTATCTGATCTCGCAGGGCCACCGGCGCATCGCACACTTTCCGGGTCAACTGAACCTCCTGGGGCCGCGCCAGCGGATGGCAGGGTATCAGCGGGCACTGAGTGAGGCGGGCATCGCGTTTGATCCATCGCTGGTGCTGGAAGGTGCCTACAGCACGCTCTCCGGCAAGGAACGGGCGGGACAGTTGCTTTCCAGGAGCGGCATCTGCCCGCTGCCGACCGCGATCTTCTGCGCCAGTGACGACATCGCGGCGGGCTGCCTGGAAGTTTTATCGGGTCACGGCCTGCGTGTCCCTGAGGATATTTCCCTGGTCGGCTTCGACGATATTCTGACCGCCCGAATGACCTCGCCGCCGCTGACCACTATCCGCCAGCCATTCCGCCGTCTGGGGAACCGGGCGGTCGAGATGCTGCTGCCGCAGATCCTGAACGGCATCGTGCCCGCCGTCGGAACGCTGCGGGACGCGGAGGGGCAGGCGGTTCTGCCCGCCACGTCCGGTGATGGCTCCGAGCCTCTCGCTGCCGTTCCGACCCCGCACACCGAAGTCTTTGATGTCGAACTCGTCGTCCGCCGGTCGGTGGGACCACCCCCTTGAACGGCCCCGTTCAGCCGCCCCGCAGCGGCTAGAAACCTAAAGCACAAGGAAGCAATGATGCAGACCGTAAACGTTCCCGATTCTCTATTCATCAGCCAGCGAGGCCGCTCCAGCTTCACGCGGGTCTCCTCCGGGTTTACCCTGATTGAACTGCTCGTGGTGATCGCAATCATCGCAATTCTCGCCGCAATTTTGTTTCCCGTCTTCGCGCAGGCACGGGATAAGGCCCGGCAGGCGTCCTGCTTGTCCAACGAGAAGCAGCTCGGGCTTGCCATCATGCAGTATGTCCAGGATTACGATGAGGTATTTCCACTGGGCATCGTCTATCAGAATCGGTTTGCCCAGGCACCCTTCTCGCACTGGCAGCAGATGGTCGTCTCCTATGTCAAGTCGGAGGGGGTCTTCGGCTGTCCGAACGATCCCGATGCCGGCTCCGCAGAACCGGCAAACCCCTGGAAAGGGTTTCGCACCTCCTATGCGACCAACGGTTACTTTGGCTACCCCGCCTCGACCGGGTACCGAAGCGCTCTGCTCGGGGTAATCGGGATGCAGAATCCCGATGCCGGGTTCTTCATCACTCCCGATTATCAAGCCCGGGCACTCGCGGAGGTCAATCGGCCCGCGGAGTCGGTGCTGCTCGCGGAGCGCCACAGCCTCGATATGAGCAATGTCTCAGGCCGTGTTCCCGGCGACTCTTTTTCCAATAACTATACGAATTACGGTCCCGGAGCCGTCATCGCGGGGGTGACCTGGCACGATGACGGCGCCTTGATCCCGGACGGGGCGCGGACGGACAGCAAATACCCGCAGGGCAAAAACGGCGGTGTTTCCGCGCATCACAGCGGAGATACCTTCGCGAACTTTGCCTTCTGCGACGGACATGTCAGGGCGATGAAACCCACCCAAACGAATCCGCAGGATCCGTCCCTGACTCAGGCTCAGCGCGACGCGGCAAACATGTGGGATGCCACGCGAAACTAGCGCTGCGGAAGCCCTGATCGTCTCTATCGTCACTATGGATCACTTTTCCGCGCCGGTGGCAGTCCAGTCCGTCTGCCGCCCGCGCGGTTCGCCGCTCCGTATGAAAAAATGGGTGTTATGAAATCGAATCGTTCCCTGATCGCGTTTACGGCTCTGTTGCTGTTCGGGGCTGTTCTGCCGGGATGCGGCGAGCGAGCGGCTGCGCCACAAGGTCTCGAAGCACAGCAGAAAGGGATCCTGGGTGGCACCCCTCCCCCCGGAGAGCAGGCCAAGATCAACGCAATGATGGCAGAACAGTCACGCAGACAGGCGGAAGGTCAGGCCAAGGATCAGGCGGCAGCCGCAGCCAGGACCGGCAGGTAATCGCGCGGGGTCCTTCGCTCTCCTCGCCGCATCACTGGCCGCTTCCAGACGTAAATTGCTATAGTATTTGCATGACTGAACCAAACGCTCCGTTACCCAGCGCCTCCGCCGCGCCGACTCGTCTGCCACGCCTGCTGCATGGCGGCGATTACAACCCCGAGCAATGGCCTGAGGCCGTTCGCGATGAGGACATCGCCCTAATGACGGCAGCCAATGTCAATGTCGCTACCCTGCCGGTTTTCGGCTGGGTCAGCCTTCAGCCCAGCGAGGACACCTTCACCTTCGAGTGGCTGGACGCGGTTCTGAACCGGATGGCGGATAGCGGCATCTACGCCTGCCTCGCCACCGCAACCGCCTCGATACCCGCCTGGATGGACCAGAAGTATCCGGACATCCTCTGCACAGACGCCAGCGGGGTACGGCGACGTCATGGCGGACGCCACACGTTCTGCCCGACTTCGCCGGATTTCCGTCGCCTGTCCACGGATCTTGCGCGCCGGATCGCCGAGCGGTACAGGGACCACCCGGCTCTGCTGCTATGGCATGTCGGCAACGAGTACGGCGGTAATGCAACCAGCGGACGCTGCTTTTGCGCCCGCTGCGCCGCCGCGTTTCGGACCTGGCTGCAGGAAAAATACGGCGATCTGGAAACACTGAATGCCCGCTGGTACCTGGCGTTCTGGGGACATACCCTCACCCACTGGGAACAGGTCGAGCCGCCCTATGCCAACGGCGAAAGCCAGACGCACCAGGCGCAGCGCCTGGATTGGTCCCGCTTCCAGAGCGATACGCTTTTGGAATGCTTCAAGGCGGAGGCCACCGTCCTGCGTGAGATCACCCCTTCGATCCCGATCACCACTAACTTGATGGGCGCATTCCTCCCACTGAATTACCACGCGTGGGCCAAAGAGATGGACGTGGTCTCCTGGGACAACTATCCCGGCCCACACGATCCGCCGTCTTTTGTCGCGTTCAGCCACGCGCTCATGCGGGGCCTGAAAGAAGGACAGCCGTTTCTCCTGATGGAGCAAAGCCCCTCTCAGCAGAACTGGCAGGCGTACAACTGGCTCAAAGCCCCGGGCCTTCTGCGCTTGCAGTCGTTCCAGGCGGTCGCGCAGGGCGCGGAGTCGGTGATGTATTTTCAGTGGCGCAGAGGGCGCGGCGGGATCGAGAAGCTGCACGGCGCGGTCGTGGAGCATCCCGGACGACACGACACGCGCGTGTTCCGCGAGGTGTCCGAACTCGGTGCGGATCTTGCCCGGCTGGGCGATGCCACACTGGGCGGGCGGGTATCGGCACGGGCCGCGCTGCTGTTCGACTGGGAGGCGTGGTGGGCGCTTTCCTATTCCAGCGGCCCCAGCACGGACCTGCAGTATGTGCAGGAGTGCCGCGCGTTCTATGCCGCCCTCTACGGACTGGGGATCCAGACCGAGATCGTCGCGCCTGATGCCGACCTTTCGCGCTTTGACCTCATCGTCGCCCCGGTGCTGAGTTTGATCGAGTCCAGAACGGCGGCGGCGATTGAGCAGCGAGTCGAGAACGGCGCGACCTTCCTGGCGACCTTCTTCACCGGCCTGGTGGACAACAATGACCTGGTGCACGCGGGCGGCGCTCCCGGCCCACTGACCAAAACGCTTGGCCTGTGGGTCGAGGAAACGGATGCGCTACCCAAGAACAAGACCAACGCCCTGCGTTTCGAGCGGCAACTGGGCGGGATCGAGGCGGGCCGGACCTTCCCCTCCAGACTGCTCTGCGACCGGGTGCGGTTGGAAGCCGCGCAGATGGTCGCGGCTTACACCGACGACTTTTATGCCGGGGAGCCTGCCCTGACCGTGAATACGCTCGGACAGGGACGCGCCTATTACCTGGCAACGCGCCCCGAGGACGACGCCCTTACCGCGATCCTTGCGGCCCTCTGCGCGGAGCGTGGGATCGGCT
This sequence comes from Armatimonadota bacterium, assembly GCA_014380815.1. Taxonomy (GTDB): domain Bacteria; phylum Armatimonadota; class Armatimonadia; order Armatimonadales; family Armatimonadaceae; genus JACMJB01. Next base: position 2,130 of record JACMJB010000373.1, on the reverse strand, counting down.
CGCCGCTTGGAGGCGGCACCCCGCCCCCTGCCGGGGTCGAGGTTTCGGGGCGCGTTTCGCCGGGTGGGAGCCCCCTTCTCTACCTTCTCAATCATTCTCTATCGTCCGTCAATGTGGCGCTTCCCCCCGGCACATACACGGACCTCCTGACCGGCGAGACCCTCGCGGAGATCGCCTCCCTGGAACCGCGCGGCGTTCGCATCCTAACCCTATGAGAAACATAAACTTGCCGAAACCGAAGACCGCCTTTCTGGCGGCAAGCATGACCGGCCTTTCACTTGCCGCCCTCGGTGCGGGCGTGATCGCGCAGCCGATTTCCAGAACCGTGGTCAAGGCTCCATCGCCCCGCAAAAGTCCGCAGCAGCCCCATACCTGGAAAAATGTGCGGATTGTCGGTGGCGGGTTTGTCAGCGGCATCATCTTCCACCCGACCGCGAAGGGATTGAGGTACGCCCGCACCGACATTGGCGGGGCGTACCGGTGGGATACCAAAGGGGGGCAATGGGTCGCGCTGACCGACTGGGTCGCCGGGGATGATTGGAACTTCACCGGCATCGAGAGTATGGCCCCCGACCCGTCCGACCCGGATCGGGTGTATATGGCGGCGGGTACCTACACCAATTCGTGGTCGGGCAACGGGGCGATCTTTCGATCCTCAGACCAGGGCCGCACCTGGCAGCGCACGGATATGCCGTTCAAGATGGGCGGCAACGAGGACGGGCGCTCCAATGGCGAGCGTCTGGCGGTGGACCCAAACGACGGGCGCGTGCTCTTCTTCGGATCCCGTGGGAAGGGACTCTGGCAAAGCGTGGACCGTGGTGTCACCTGGAGCAAGGTCCGCGGCTTCCCGGCGATTCCCGGAGCCACTGCCCCGCCGACAGATCAGGCCACCAAAGATCCTTCGCAGCCGATCGGCATTGTTTTCGTGCAGTTCGCGCCCACGGCTCGTACGCCAGGCAAACCGACCCAAACGATCTATGCCGGGGTTTCGACCCAGAAGGCCAGTCTGTACCAGAGCAAAGACGGCGGCAAGACCTGGGTGGCGGTGCCGGATCAGCCCGTTGGGCTTCTGCCTAGCCACGGTGCGCTTGCCTCGGATGGGAGCCTGTACCTCAGCTATGGCGATCAGCCCGGCCCGAACGGAGTGACTAAAGGCGCGGTCTGCCGATTCGACACCCGAACCGGTGTCTGGGCAGACATCACGCCGCTGAGATCGGGGCCGGGTGAGAGTTTTGGCTACGGAGGGGTGACCGTGGATACCCGGCGACCGGGTACCGCCATAGTCAGCACGATTGACCGCTGGAGTCGGGGCGACGAAATATTCCGCACCACAGATGGTGGGGTCACTTGGAAGCCCCTCGGGCCGAAGTCGGTGCGCGATGTGACCAAGGCTCCCTGGCTGACCTGGGGCCGGGAGAAAGCCGATCTTGGTCACTGGATCGGCGACATTGAGATTGACCCGTTCGATTCGGGGCACGTGCTGTATGTGACGGGAACGGGCATCTGGGCATCGGGAGACGTTACGGAATCGGACGCCGACCGCCCGACGCACTGGGCGGTCGGGGCGCAGGGTCTGGAAGAGTGCGTCGTAGATGACATTGTCAGCCCCTCTGCCGGGGCGCACCTGCTGAGCGTCGTCTGGGACATTGACGGCTTCCGGCACGATGACCTGGACGCCTCGCCCCCATCCGGCTTTTTCAAGCCCGGCAGGGGTCACAACACTTCGATAGATGCTGCCGCGCTGGCCCCGGGGGTCGTGGTGCGCGTTTATGAGCGCGGGACCGGCGGAGCGCACTCCGCTGACAACGGCGTGACCTGGACCGAGTTCGCGGGCAAACCCGATGCCAGCACCGGAGGCGGAACGATCGCGGTCTCCGCCGACGGCAAGACGTTTGTCTGGACACCCGGACAGAGCGGTGCATCAACAGTCTATTCCAGAGACCGAGGCGCGACCTGGGCGGTGGCCGCCGGTCTGCCGCCGCGCCTGCGGGTCACCGCGGACCAGATGGACCCCTCTCGGTTTTACGCAGTGGACAACGGCAGCGGGACCGTGTACGCCAGCAGGGACGGCGGCGCGAGCTTCGCGGCCCGCGCGGCGGTGGCAGTGCCCGGAGGCGGCTATGTTCGCGC
>JACMJB010000372.1 GCA_014380815.1 Armatimonadota bacterium | reverse complement strand
GTCTGCATCGCGGTCGCAAGCTCCTCCGGACCAAGCTCGCGGGCTTTGGCCTGAAGTAACGAAGTAGCCCAGCAACTTAAGGTAATATCCGCCCGAACCAGCACGCGCTCATTTCCCGGTGTGTCCTTCACCGGAGAGCCGCGCGCCGATTCTTGTGGGCACACTGCGTGTGGAAGGATAAGATTAGCGTTGATTTGTAGGCGTGTTGGTGGTCTTCTCTCGGCGTATCTAGATGCGGAACTGACGCAGGAAGAGACCGATCTTGTTGATATTCATCTCGCAGAGTGCCCGCACTGCCGGGGAGAATATCAATCCCTGCTGGACACGAAGCGCCTCCTCTCCTCGCTTGCCAACCGGGCATCGCGGGTCGAGATCGAAGCACTGATACGCGTCGAAAGCCGCCAGGAGCCGATCGGAGCGTTCCGAGGGGTCCTGCGCCCCCGACCACTCGCGGCGACCGCCCTGCTCTCGCTGAGGGGGTTCTGGGCCGCGTCGGTCTCCCTGGATAACTCGTCCGATGGCACCGCTCCCGGGGCAGGAAGCATCGCTGCCTCCGTGAACGCCACCGCTTTCTCCTACTCGGGCGTAGGGGCACGGAGCCTGCGCCATGTGGTCAGCCGAATCCACAACGACAATGCTGCGCTTTTACCCGGCCCGGTGGATTCGTATGGAATGGCGATACCCCCTGGAGGCTCTTACCCGATCGCAGTCTCAACGGGCAACTGGAGGTCGTCTCACCCCGTCTCCCTACACAACGCGTATGCAACGGCAACAAACCCGTCGCAGTTCGAAACACCGGAGCGAACAACCGTGCTCTCGGTCCCGCCCGCTCCTGGCGATTCGGGTTCGAATTACCGCGCTCCGCGCGGCGAGTCTACGATGCAACCGGTTTTCGCCGAGCGAGAACGCCGCGGTTTCTATATTTCCATTCGTTGATCTGTTGGGACCGACCGAATGCTCACTGCACCGGATTCCGCGAACCTTTCCCGGCCTTCCTGCGTATAATACAGCAGGAAGGCCGGGCCGTTTTTCCGGTGCGCAGCCTTCCGCCGTTTCCTGCCTTTCCTGCGTATCTTAACTTTGCTGAGGTAACTATATGGGTATTGATCGCCGTTTTGCTCTAGGTGCTGTGCCCGCCGTTGCCGTCGCGGGTGGTCTTGCCGCGACCCTGCTTCTTGGTGGCACAAGCACCTCTGTGTCCGCGCAGAGTGGCGCACAGATGACCACTGAGCAGCGTGACACCGCAACATCGCTGCAGGGTGCTTTCATGAAGATCGCGGACACGGTCGGCCCTGCAACGGTTTTCATTACCGTGAAAACCGACCTGCCCGGCGGCAACCTGATGTTTTCGCCGTTTGGCGGCGGTGAGGCACCTGGCGATGACAGTGGGTCGCCTTTCGGTGGGGACCCGTTTGCCCCTGGTGCTCCGTTCCGGCGTTCCCAGCCGAATAGCCCCGGTGGGCGCACCGTGACCAACAGCGGCTCCGGGGTCATTGTCCGACCGGACGGCTACATTCTCACCAACGATCATGTGGTTGCGCGTGCTAAGAACGGCATGGTGACCGTGCAGATGAGCGATGGCACCGAATACATCGGCAAGATCTACCGGGATCAGCGCTCGGATCTGGCAGTGGTGAAGATCACCGCCGGAAAGCCCCTTCCTTTTGTCAGCTTCGCGGATTCCAGTCGGCTCCGCGTGGGCCAGTGGGCCATCGCGATCGGATCTCCTTTCGGCGAACAGAACACCATGACTGCGGGAATCGTCTCCGCACTCAACCGCAAGAGTTCTATCGGCAACGGTGGTGATGCCCGTTACTACCCCGAGCTGATCCAGACCGACGCCTCAATTAACCCTGGAAACTCTGGCGGTCCGCTCCTCAATATTGATGGTCAGATGATCGGCGTCAATGTTGCTATTGAATCCCCATCGGGAACCAGCTCGGGCATTGGCTTCGCGATCCCGGCAAACACCGCGAAATCCATCATGACCCAGCTCATCGAGAAGGGAAAGGTCGTTCGTGGCTCTCTGGGAATAGTCCCGCAGGACATTCCCGTCAAGGTCCGCCAGAAGTTCGGGACCGATCAGGGCGCCTATGTTTTCCAGGTCCGACCGGACACACCAGCTGAAAAGGCGGGGATTGTGGCGGGCGATGTCATCACGCAGTTCAACACCACGAAAATTACCAACGAGGTCACGCTCCGGGACGCGATCTCGACCTCCGCCCCCGGTTCGACTGCGACAATCCAGGTGCTCCGCCTCGGAGGCAAGACCGCGAAGGTCGCCGCGATACTCACCGGTCAGAACGAGGAAGTCGCTGCCGCACCGGCACCCGTTCCCATTCCGCGCCGATCGAACAGTCTGGGCTTTGACCCGCGCCCCTTGACATCCGAGCTTGCCAGCACGCTTCGCCTTCCCCCCTCGTCCAAGGGGCTGGTCGTTTTCGCCGTGACGCCCGGCAGCCCCGCAGCCGACGCGGAGCTTGCGCAGGGCATGGTGATCACTGCGGTGGACAACAAGACCGTGAACACTGTGCCAGCGCTCAACGCCGCGATAGCCGCTGTCAAGAGCGGTGACGTAATAACGTTCAGCGTTCTGCTGCGCGACCCAGACGGTGGCAAACCGAGTCAGGCAGTCGTCAATATCACCATTCCCTGAATGTGAAGAGCCAAAAAAGCCCCCCTTCGCTGTTTTTACGCAGCGAAGGGGGGCTTTTTGCCGTCAGCCTGGCTATGCCGCGTTGGGATTTACGATCGTCAGCGTCTCGCCCTCGAAGCTGACATTGTAACCGTAAGCGTCGCGGAGGAAGTCAAACGGGACAAAAAACTGATCGCCCTCCACGTAGGGCGGCGCGGTCAAGGTCACCGGGGTGTTGGTTCCATTTCCGGAAACCGTAACGTTCTGGTCACCCATGGTCAACACCGCGTCCCACGGTCCGACTTTTGCATGGGCCACTTTCGCCTCATTATCGAAGTCAACAGACCCTCCCAGGGCCTCGACGACATCGCGAAGCGGTACGTAGTGCTTGTTGTTCATCAGGGTCGGCTCTGCGCCCAGAGTGACAGCGTTGCCTTGAATCAGGTACGGCATTAGTTTTTATCCTTCCAGCGGTTAGATCCGTTGCTATAAGTGTACCTATATCCGCCAGTTATTAAAAGCCGGGCAGAGAAACACCAGGACCGATCGGCGGGAGTTGGCCGGGGTCGAGCCGCACCACGGTCTCGGTCAGGAGTTCCCGCAGACGCGGTCCTGACTTTCGCATCGTCTCCTCGACCTCCTGATGGGTCAGAGGGTGGGGGGACAGTCCCGCACCCGGGTTTGTAATCAGTGAGATGCCCGCATAATGAAGCCCGGCTTCTCGCGCCAGGATCGCCTCCGGCACCCCGGTCATTCCCACGACATCTGCTCCCCACTGCGCAAAGAGTCGCACCTCGGCGGCGGTTTCGTACCGGGGACCGTCATTGCAAAGGTAGGTCCCGGTCCCGTGCAGGTCAATGGAAAGAGAGTCCGCCGCCGCGCGTACGGCCTGTCGCAGCGGCTCAGAATAGGGCTGGGTAAAGTCGGTATGGACCACTTCGCCGCCTTCGCCCTCAAAAAACGTCTTGTGGGTGCGGTCCCTCGTAAAGTCAATCAGATCGTCCAGGAGCACAAGGTCACCAGGTCGGAGATCGAGACGCAGGCCGCCCACCGCAGTGGTCGCAAGCACGGCCCGAACCCCCAGTTTGACGAGCGCCGCGATATTGGCGCGATAGGCGATCCGGTGGGGTGGCACCTTATGGCCCGCGCCATGTCGCGCCAGAAAAACCACCGGTTTGCCGCGCAGCAAACCGGTCTGAAATTTCGCTTCCCCAAAAGGAGTGGAGAGAAGGGTCGTTTCGGGCGGGGCATCCAGATCGAACTGACCGACCCCGGTCCCGCCGATGATGGCGATAGGATAGCCGCTCATATCAACCTGATCTCCTGAAAGCTAGGCATCGCGCAGGTCGGCGAAAAGATCCGTGGAGAGATAACGCTCGGCATTTGACGCGATAATCACCACGATCAGCTTGCCCGCATGTTTATCGAGCTTGCCGATCTCAACGGCGGCATGGACCGCGCCGCCCGACGAGATCCCGAGCGCCAGACCCTCCTCACGCATCACGCGGCGGGCCATCGCAATCGCCTCCTCATTGCTGACCTCGAAGACTTCATCCACCTGATCCACGTGCAGATTGAAGGGAATAAAGCCCGCGCCGATGCCCTGGATCTTGTGAGGACCGGGCTTCAACTCTTCCCCATTTTTGTACTGATGGATGATTGGGGAGGCGCTTGGCTCCACAGCCACCGTGGTAAAACTCGGCTTCCGTGGTCGGATGACCTCGGCGATTCCGGTAATAGTGCCGCCGGTCCCGACCCCCGCCACCAGAATATCCACTCCCCCTTCGGTGTCGCTCCAGATCTCCTCAGCGGTCGTTCTTCGGTGGACCTCGGGATTCGCCGGGTTATTGAACTGCTGCGGCATGAAGTAGGTCTCCGGGTCCTTCGCGAAGATCTCTTCCGCGGCGGCGACTGCCCCCTTCATCCCCTTGGTCCGGTCGGTCAGCACGAGTTCGGCCCCGTAGCCCTTCAGAAGCAGCCGTCGCTCCAGGCTCATGGACTCCGGCATACACAGGATGAGCTTATAGCCCTTGGCGGCGGCGGTGAATGCGAGCGCGATGCCGGTGTTACCCGAGGTCGCCTCGACCAGAATCGTCTTGCCAGGGGTAATCAAGCTGCGCGCTTCGGCATCCTCGATCATGCTGACCCCGATTCGATCCTTGACGGAAAGACCGGGGTTCAAATATTCCAGTTTAAGGACAATATCCGCTTTCACGCCTTCGGCGGCCGGCACCCGGTTCAGCCGAACCAGGGGCGTATTACCGACGAGCTGCGTAGGGTTCTCAAAAATTCGCATGGAGGTCTCCGTAACTTAAATGTGCATCATGAAGCCCGCATCGCCTGCGGCCTCGCTGCGACGGTCTAAAAGATCCTGGAGCGAGGTTCCGTCGGCGACACCGCGAATGGCGCACTCCAGGCTTTCCCAGATACCCCGCACCACGGCTGCCTCGGCGATCCCCTGTACAGCGGCATCGCCGACGATCAATTCAGCAGGGACAAGCGGCCCGGAAAGCGCGCGCAGGACGTGCCCAACGGTGATCTGCCGTGCCGAGGAGGCGAGCGCATAACCGCCGCCCGCGCCGCGGGTGGAGCGCACGACCTCCGCACGGCGCAGGGCTGCGAGCAGTTGTTCCAAAAACTGCTCCGGGATCCGCTGCCGACTGGCAATCTCGCGCGTCTGGACAGGGCCGGAGCCATCGTGAACGGCAAGGTCTAGAACCGCTCTCAGCCCGTAATCCTCTTTGGCAGTGAAATTCATAGTTTTCCGTGGCGGACCGTCGTTGATTAAGGCGATAATTCCGGTCGGTCAACCCTGGAAACAGTATACCATCGTCGCGAGTTACGAAAGCGGGGAGCGAGCCTCCGGAGGCGGATCCTTTTCGAACTGGACCGTCTCGATCTCAGACTGCCCCAGAAGGTAAGCACGCGCGATCCGGTGAGCGCCCTCAATCACCGTTCCATCCGCCGCGAGGACCACGGGACGGGAAAGATCGGCCTCATAGATACGCCGAGCCTGATCCGCGACGCCGCGAATGGTTGCTCCCTGGCCCCCAAACCAGCGGTCGGTGTCGAGCAGCGCATCGAACGACGAAAGCGGTCGTTTGGTGACGGCAAGACCCGCCACCGCCGCATGAAAAGCCTCGGTGCTCCCAGCCGGGGAGACAGAGGACTCCGGCGGCGGAGTCGCGCGGCGGAGCGAGGTGTCGGCTTCAGGGGTGGGCCGTGAGGGGCGCCCTGCGGCGACTCCCTGGTTCGCCAGCTTATCGGCGAGGGCGTTTTTCTCCCGCAGGACATGAACCACGGTCGCCTTCTCGAAGCGGGACAATAGCTGGCAGGCTTCCTGATAAAGCGGGGTGATCTGCGGGGCGCTGACCTTATAGCGCCCCGCGATCTGCCGGGCCATCAACTCCGAATCTGTGCGCGCCTCGAGCTGATCGGCGCCGCGGATCAGTGCCTCGCTTAGCCCCCGTATCAGCGCCTTGTACTCGGCAACGTTATTTGTCGTCTCCCCGATGTACTCGCCAAAGGCAGCGACCGGCTCGGTCCGGTCCGAGTCCCGGTAGAGGACGATGCCGATCCCCGATGGGCCAGGATTCCCTTTTGCCGCGCCATCGGTGTGAAGGATAAATCGAGCCGACACGGGTTCTGTCATACGACTACTTTATGCCGAAACGGGTGCGGCGGCAAGCAAGCGCAGGAACTGCGCCTTCCGCCGGGGAATAAAAAGCGCATGAGCAATGTCGAGACGGAGATCACGCCGGAGCAGATCGAAGGGGCAGCGGCGCTGGCGGGTCGGCCCGAACCCACCGTGCCACACCGAGAACTGATGCGCGCGTCGCTGGGGGAGATGCGGCGCCATCTGATCGCACTCAGAACTGCCGAAGAAGCGGAAGGAATGCCACCGGCCCTGTATTTCGCGACACTGCCCGCCGCGCTGCCGCCTGACGGCCCTTCGGCGAGCGTGGTATTTCAGCCATACCCGCTTCCGGATTTCGGGGGCGATGTGAACTCGCTCGCCCTTGCTTCGGTTTCGGATCTTGCCCGGCTCCTTGCCGCGCGAAAGGTGACCTCGCGGCAGCTTACCCAGATGTACCTGGCGCGGCTCAAGGAGTTCGGCCCGCGTTTGTTCTGCGTGATAAACCTCGTGCCAGACGAGGTGGCGCTCGCCCAGGCGGATCAGGCGGACCGGGAGATGGCGGAGGGCAATTGGCGCGGCCCGCTGCATGGAATCCCTTACGGGGCGAAAGACCTGCTGGCGACCCGCGATCTGCCGACGACCTTTGGCGCGAAGCCGTATGAGAACCAGCAGCTCGGTTATGATGCCACCGTTCTGCAGCGGCTGCAGGAAGCAGGCGCGGTGCTGATTGCCAAGCTCTCTATGGGTGAGCTGGCGATGGACGATACCTGGTTCGGCGGCAAAACGCGCAGCCCCTGGAACCTCGAAGAAGGATCGAGCGGTTCGTCGGCGGGATCCGGAAGCGCGGTCGCGGCGGGGCTGGTCGGGTTCGCGCTTGGGACCGAGACCTGGGGAAGTATCATCTCACCCTCCGTGGTATGCGGGGTGACCGGCCTGCGACCGACCTTTGGGCGGGTGTCGCGCCACGGAGCGATGGCGCTCTCGTGGAGCATGGACAAGATCGGTCCGATGTGCCGGAGCGTCGAGGACTGCGCACACGTCTTCGCGGCAATCCATGGACCGGACGGTCTTGATCTGAGTGTCGCGGAGAAGGTGCCATTTTCCTGGGATCCGGCTTCGGGAACGACGGGCCTGCGAGTCGGCATTGACGTGACTGCCTTCGCGGAGCTGCAGACAAGCGATGCAGTCAGGGCGCTTAAACCGGCCTATGACGAGGCGATTCGCCGCCTCGAAACGCTGATTGGGAAGCCGCTGATCCCCGTCGCTCTACCCCCCAAAACCCCCGCTTATGAGGCGCTGCCGATGCTTATCATCGGGGTGGAAGGGGCGGCCTCGTTTGCCGGTTTAATGGCGAGCGGCGGCCTGGAGGAACTCGCACAGCAGGAAGACTGGAACTGGCCGAACCTCTTCCGCACCGCCGCGACTGTGCCAGCGACCGAGTTCCTGCAGGCACAGCGGGTCCGTACCTTTCTTCAGCGGGCGTTTGCTGAGGCCATGCGGGACGTGGATGTTTACGTGACGATCCCCCGTGTCGGTCCGTCGCTGTCCTATACGAACCTGACCGGCCACCCGGAGATCGTGACCCGCTGTGGCAGGACAGAGGACGGCCTGCCGATCTCTCTTTCGTTTGTTGGGGACCTGTTCCGGGAAGACGCCATCCTCAGCATCGCTAATGCGTTCGAGCAGGCGACGGGCTGGAACAGAGAGTGGCCGACGCTTTGAGGGGATCGAGGGGATTGACGGATCGGCCTCAATCCAGCGCGAAGCAATAGTAGTAACCGTCCGTGGTGCCGACATACAGCCAGTCACCCGAAATCACCGGCGAACCGCCGACGTAACCGACCCGGTAGCTCCAGAGCGATCTCCCGGTTTTAATATCCAGCGCGGTAAGGGTAGGGTTGTCCCGAAACGTCGTTGAAGCCACATAAAGAACGCCGCGGCGGGCGTCCACAGCAGGCTGAGACAGACTGGAGCCAAGCAGCCGGTAACTCCACTGGATTTTGCCGGTAGGGGCGTCCAGAGCGTAAACATAACGACTATCCGTCGCCACATAAACGGTCCCGTCGGCATAAAGCGGTGCGCCGAACCAGTCCGCCGCCTGCGCCCCCTTAAAATTCCAGAGCCGCGCACCGGAGTCAAGAGAAAAAGCGGAGAGGCCGGTCCCATCGCCGCCGACATAGGCGCGCCCACCGCCGACATCGGGCGTTGAAGCGGACTTGCCCCCCATCAGCGCGCGCCACTGTTCCTTGCCGGTTTTCAGGTCCAATCGGTAGAGGGTTGTCTCGCCGCAAACATACAGAGCACTTGCGCCACCGAATCGTGGGCTGGAATAGCCCAGCGACCCGTCCGCGCGGGTGAACTTCCACTTCTGCTTGCCAGAGACGGCATCAAGGCCATACACACTGTTGTCCGTGCTCTCGAATACGACCACTCCACCATGGACCACCGGGCGGGTCTGGATCGTGTTTGTGGCGGATGCCCCTGCGAACTGCCAGGCGACCACCCCCGTTTTGCGCCGGATCGCGTACAGAATCCCCCGGTCGGACCCAACATAGGCTTTATCATCGTCGAGCACCGGGGTGCTCTGCTGGTTGCCCGTTTCTGTTGCCCAGAGAGTCCTGCCACCGCTGTCAATCTGATACAAGTAGCTGCCCGCGCCTAAAAAGGAGACACGCTCCGTCGAGGCAGGCGAACCATCCACGCGCCGAAGAAAGGTCTTCCAAACCAGGGTTGGTTTCCGGAAGACCGGCTTCGAAGGCGCTGCCGGACGCGGGCGGGGTCGTGGTGGCTTCGCGGCAGGGGATTTGCGAGGAGTGGGGAGCGGCGTAACCGTGATGACCTGCGCTTGCGCGACGACCGGGAAGAGTGCGGCGAGGCACATGACAAGTGGGAAAGGGGCGGCTCCGCGCAGCATCCGGTTCGGCATAGAGTGAGTCTTGCCCTCTATCTTAATACAGAAAGCCATGAACCGGCTTTGTTTCGTCTGGTAGGTCCTGTTCGCCAAGCATCTGCCGAAGGTCAATCTCTATCGTGCGGCATAGGGAGGTCAGTGGCGTATCATGGATCGTGTTTTCAAAAGGCGACTCGATATTGGTGCCGATCGCGTCCAGCGCGATGAAAATGAAGCTGAGAACGGTACTCAGCAGCGGCGTATACCACCCCGTATCTTTGATCAGCCCGAACGGAAGCACGGCGCAGTAGATGTAGACGAACAGGCGGGGGAACGTTTCGTACTGCCGTGGAAACGGGGTGTTTTTGATCCGCTCACAGCCGCCCTGTAGATCGGTCAGCTCCGCCAGAGTCTGATTCATCGCGACAAAACGAAAGGGGTCCAGCTGGCCCTCGCGGGCGGCATCTTTGAGGCGAGTCGCCATGTGATTCAGAATCGCGATCGGTATGTTTTTGGCATTCCGCACGGTTTCCATCAGATCCGCCGAAAGGAAGGGGGCGATCTCTGTCAGCGTCTCCTGCTTGCGCAGCCGGCAGCGCAGCGCGTTAACAAAGGCGATCTGGCAATAGATCATCTCTCTCTGCCAGGGACTGATCTCCTTGCCCATGGCGCTCTTGTCTGGATCGCTCGCGGTCATCGGAAACGCCAGCGCCTGGCGGGCCATTGTCCGCGACTGGTTGACAATAGCGCCCCAAAGGATGCGCGCTTCCCACCAGCGGTCGTAGGCAGAGTTGGTTCGGAATCCGTAAAGGATCGTCAGTGCGGTTCCGATCAGGGTGAGGGGAGCGGCGCTGAGTGCAATGGCCGAAACGTTCTGCACCTTGTAAAGCACCGTAACAACCACTGCGAGAAAGCCATAGAGGGCGACCTCTGTCCCGATATGATTCAGCAACCCGCGAAAATAGAAGCGCTTTTGAACAATCATAAACGCACACCAACATCCAATCCAGTGACTGGTCCACCAGACCAATAGGGAACCCGTTACAAGAGGCTTTTGATCGAAACTCTTCGGCCTTCCTGGGCCGAAAGGTAAACGGCTTTCACGACTGCGACATCGTAAAGCCCCACCGACGCCGGAACCGGCGCAGCGGTCCCCTGCTGTACCGCCCTCACAAACGCGACGTGTTGGTTCAGGGGATTGTCGGCTCCGCACTGACTAAGCATATGGCTTTCAGAGGGAACGAGAGTCCTGGTATTCGCCGCCACCACGCGAAGGACGCGCCCATGAAAGGGGCGATTCAGCGATGCTTCCACTGCCGCGCCCTGCCCACCCAGGACCCGGATGTGACCCTCGGAGCCGTAGATCTCGATGGTCGTCCCCTCAGCATTCCAGGCAGAGTCGAAGGTGGCAAGAACCCCGCTGCGGGCGAACTCGGCGACGCTGACCGTGGTGTCATCGCCGCCGATATTGGGACACATCTGGTTTTTCGCGTAGGCCATGACGGAATCTATCGTGTCGTCGAGTATCCAGGACAGCAGATTGGTGTGGTGGATCGAAAGCTGCATAAAGGACCCGCCGCCGGTCTTTTCCTCCGAGGCGCGCCAGTTGGTTCCGCTGGGTGCCGCTCGCAAACCGCCACGGTGCGCATACCGCCCACGCATACTGGAGATCTGCCCCAGGTAGCCCCCTTGAACCAGGTCACGCAGATCCCACGCTACCGGATCTTCCAGATCGCTCATATAGACCCCCGCCATGGCCCCGGATGCCCGTGAGGCCTCCAGGATCGCCTGGCATTCCGCGATGGACGGGGCCATCGGCTTCTGCAGGATGACCTGTTTACCTCCCCCTAAAAGGGCGGTCGCCTGCTCCGCGTGCAGGTGGTTTGGCGTCGAAATATCAACGACCTGAATATCGTCGGCAAGGGCGTCGCGCCAGTTGCTCGACCAGCGCTCTGCGCGGCTCCGTTCGGCGACATCGCGGGCAAGATCCTCGTTTACATCCACGACCAGGCGGTATTTTGTTCCAGGAATCGCGGCATAGTTATCGCGATAACTCGCCGACATACCCCCTGCGCCAATCAGGGCGATGCCGATCTCGCGGGGGCTGGAGAAATTGATCATCACCTGGTATCGTAGCACGCGAAACCGGTCCGGGTCAAGGTCGTTTCGCGAGGGGCGTTTTGCGGTTATCCTCTTGATATGAAGCACGACTCACTCTGGTTTCGCACCGCTTTCCTGCTGGTTGCGCTTGTTGCTAAACTTTGCCTGTTATCTCCCGCTGAAGCAGACACGCCCCCCGCCAGTCTGAGTCGCTACCGCAACCGGAACCGGGTCCTGCTGATCTTCGCGCCCTCGAAAGAGGATCCCCGTTATAAAAAGCAGGACCGCCTGATGTCGGGCGAAGCGACAGGACTGAAAGATCGTGATCTCATCCGTTTCGATGTCCTGGAACAGAAGGGGATCGTGCCATTGCGAGAGCGCTATGGGATCAGACCGGGCCAGTTTCGGGTCTTGCTGATCGGCAAGGATGGCAGCATCGCCTTCAGCGCGCTCCGCCCCGTGGTCGCCTCCGACCTTTTTGGACGGATTGATCGAATGCCGATGCGCCGCGACGAAATACGGCGGCGTGGTCGCTGACCATCCTGTCCCCCCCGCTCGGTTTAGCGGCAGTTGTTTCTGGCAAACTTTTTCGTGGAACCCCGTTGGAAAGCGAGAAGTTTTCTGAATGCCACATGAACCTGACTCCGAGACAAACCATGGCGACCCCATGGTCACCCGTCGCCGGTTCCTTCACACCGGCAGCCTGGCTGCTGTTGCCGTCGCGGGACTGACGGGAGGTGCCGCGGGTGCGCCGCCGCCCTACGAGACCGGTCAGCCACCTGCCAGCTCACCTTCGCCGCCCGGGACCGGACCCGCGCCGGGTCCCCAGGTCCCCGCTCCGCTGACCCTGCAGCCGATCACCGCCCCGACCGAGCGAGAACAGGAATATGCTCCTGCTGCCCTTCCACCAGATCGCCGGGTCGGGTTTGCGGTTGTTGGACTGGGGCGCTTATCGCTGGAGGAGATCCTGCCCGCCTTCGGGGAGTCGACCCGGTGCCGGGCAACCGCTCTGGTGTCCGGAGACCGGCAGAAAGCGCTCCGCGTCGCTCAGCAATATGGGATCAAAGAATCCAGCGTCTATGACTACCAAACCTACGACCGGCTTGCAGACAACCCTGATGTGGAGGTTATCTACATTGTGCTTCCGAATGGGATGCACGCTGAATATACGATCCGGGGCGCAAAGGCGGGAAAGCACATACTGTGCGAAAAGCCGATGGCGAATACCTCACGCGAGGCTGCCGAGATGATTCAGGCATGCCGCGCAGCAAATCGAAAACTGATGATCGCGTACCGAATCCAGTACGAGCCGTTCAACACATCCGTCAAAAAATTGGTCAGAGCCTCCCTGGAAAGCGGCAAAGGGGAACTGGGGAAGATCAAGCTGCTGACCATGGCAAACGGTCAAAGCCAGGGAGGTGACCTGAAACAGTGGCGGCTGGATAAGACCCTCGCCGGGGGCGGGGCGCTGCCCGACATTGGGATCTACTGCTTGAACACCGCCCGCTTCCTAACGGGTGAGGAGCCGATCGAGATCAGTGGGGCACAGGTCTATTCGACGCCTGGAGACCCCCGTTTTCGCGAAGTGGAGGAAACGGTCAACTGGCTGATGCGATTCCCAAGCGGCGTCATGGCGAACTGCTCGACGAGCTACGGAATGCACGAAACGCGGCACTATCAGGTGCATGCCTCCGACGCTTGGGCACAGATGAATCCTGCCTTCGCCTACACCGGACTTCGGCTTCAAATTGGTCGCAAATCCCCGTTCGATCCGCGTGCGGAGGGGATCGAGGAGCGGAGACTGAACCAGAAGAATCAGTTCGCGCTGGAGATGGATCACATGGCGATGTGTGTTCAGGAGAACAAGACTCCCTATACGCCCGGTGAGGAGGGCCTGCAGGACCACCGCCTGATGGAGGCCATTTATGAGTCGGGACGCACCGGTAAAACAATCAAACTGCCAAGAGTGGATAAGAAGGACATTTTTCGCGGAGATCCCCCAAAGGAAGCTCATTAAGGCAGCGAGATACAGAGCATTGCACGGCAAAAACGCCCCGAAGCTTGGCCTCGGGGCGTTTTTGCGGCCTTCCCACTGCCTCAGACGGGGGCTGGCGTGCCTGTCAATCCCTGGTTCTGTGCTTCGTCTTTCACGGTCTGCTTGACGCCATCAAAGGCGGTCTGGGCAACATTAGTCACCTTGTCCGCGACCTGATGCAACTGCTCCGCAGCCTGGTCTTTCAGACGATCGCGAGTCTCACCCAGAAGCTGGTTCTCTCTCTCCGTGGCGGGGATCAGAAGTCCCGCCCCCACACCAAGCATCAAGGCGATCGCCCCTGCGGCGAGTGGGTTGTTGGTGATGTAGCTTCCGGTCGCGCTGGCGGCGGACTGTGCCGTCTCCTTCGCCTGACCGCCAAAAGCCGAAGCCCTGTCCCCGACCGTGTGGGCCAGGGTGCTTGCCCTGTCGCTGACCGTGTGAGCCAGGTCGCCTGCCTTGTCGCTGACATTGGATGCAAGGTCACTAGCGCGGCTGGTGACGGTGTCCCGGACCTCGGTCAGCTTCTCCCGGGCGGTATCCACCGGGGAGGGGCGGTCTGACCCCGGCGAGCCGTAAGTCCCGAAGCTGTTTTGTCCATACTGGTCCGTTGCTGACACAAAGCGGTCCGGCGCGGTCGGATTATAGACCCCCCCGTTGTACTGCACGCTCTGTTCGTTCTGTCGCCGGATGCTCATAATCAGCCACCCAAGGCCGATGCCGGTGATTGCCGCCGGGATAGGGTTTAGCCGAATAGTTTCCACGATAGTTGTTCCTGCTCCTTTCGCCGAGCCGCCCACGGTTTGGGACGCCTCCTTCACACTGTGCGCCGCGCTCGCGGCGGTGTCTCCCGCGCTGTGCATCGCGCCACTGACTGCGGACTTTGCCGTGTCCAATGCGTCCCCGATCACGGTCTTCGCGGAGGAGACGACATTGCTTGCGGCCTCCTTCACGGTCTCGACCGCGTTCGATGCCGCCTCTTTCGCGGACCCTATTGCACCGGTCGCTGCCGTATGGGCGGCGTCCACTGCGGCGTCCTTAGCTTCGGCGACGAGGGCAGCCGGGCTGAGCCTTTCCTTCAGGGCGTCAATCGTCCCACTGAGTTCTGCGCGAGTCTGTTCCACTTCCGCGCGAGCCGCCCGTACTTCCTCGGTGGCATCTTCCTCCAAATCAATCTCTTTGTCTGGATCGTTGTTAGTGCTCACCGTGTCGTCCTGTTTTTCATAGTTTGTGTAATTCGCATCTGCGACGAAGGGGTAGGTGCGAAAGGACTGGCTTCCACTGCCTGCGGAAACGGGGTCGTCGCTGATCGCTTCCGTTGTTCCCCTGGTTTGATCCTGTGCCATAATATTCTCCTAGTGGGAGGAACCGCCGGAAAGAGCTTCCATCGTCTGGTGAGGGACCGGATCCACCTTCTTTAGCTTATTGAGGCCGCTGACGGCGAGTGCCCCCCCGATTCCGGCGAGAACGACCCCCACGAGGAGTGCTGAGACCCAGGGAGTAAGACCAGCCTGAATCAGCGCCAGGATCAAGAACGCTACCAGGGCGAGCAGGCCCGTGTAGGCCAGCACACCCCCTGCCGCGATCAGACCAATGTCCTTGCCGACTTTGGTCGCTTTGACGGACATTTCCGTCTTTGCAAGATTGATCTCCTGGCGGACTAGCTGCGTGGTTTCGCGGGTCAAGTCACCGAAAAGCTCGCCGATAGACCGCTCCTCCGCCGGGCGCGGCCCGGTTGCCGAAGGCTGCGTGACATTGTAGGTCGCCATGGTTGGGTTACCGTTTCTTTCTCAAAATGCTGGTCTAACGGTCTGTTTGGCTTCCCGACTCTGCGGTGCCAATCCCCGCGACATAACCATGAGCCGTGATCGGCGGGGTGCCCGGAAGGGCATCATCACTGAACTGGTTTCTGCGGTCCGTACCTTCAAAGGAGTCCCCGTAAGGAGCCGATGTGGTAGTCAATGCGCCCGCCGAAGCCGGAGTCGGCAGGGGAGTTGCTCCTGCACCGTAAGCTCCCGCGCTGTAGCCGCTGTAGCTGCTGTATCCGCCGCCACTGACCTCATTGCGATGTCCATTGGAGCCGGAACTGCTCTTGAGGAAGCGAGCGAGTGCGACCCCCAAGATGAAAGCCCCCCCAATGAAGAGCGCCGGCTGCTTGCGGGCAAAATCTTCGACCTGAGCGGTGAGGTCGTCCACGTCATTATCCCGCAGGTAGGTGACCGCACGATCCATCTGTCCCGCGAGCGAGTCCGCATAGTCCCCGAAGACCCCCTGACCACTGTTGCGAAGCTGGGAACCGGTCTGGTGCAGGGCATCGGTGAAGTTGCCCAGGGTACTGACCGCCTTCTCTTTCTGAGAGGATAGCTGCGACTTGACGGTGTCCTTTGCTTTGTCGATCGCCTGTCCGGCAACCTCCTGGCCTTTGTCAATCGCCTGACCGGCCACCTCCTGACCTTTGCTGAGGGCCTGCCGCGCGGTCTCCTTGACCTGCTCGGTCGTGGAACGATCGGAGGCGCTGACCGAGCCGGGAGCGCTGACCGCCCCACCAAAAGCTATCTCTTCATCATCCGCGATGGTCTCTGCATCGAACGCGGTGGTGTTTTCAGATTCGATCACGCTATTGTTCTCCGTTCCTTTGTCTTTTCGCATCGTTTTTCTCCTGAGGCTTCCTTACCGTGTTCGCAAAGATGACCCCTGATAATTTTTGAAATTGTACGAGAGGTTTCTACCCGGCAAAAAAAATCCTAAACCCGGCCTAGCATCAACTGCGGGGTCGGGTTTAGGACTCAGGGCCGAAGACGAGGGAATCTAGACGACGCCGCGCTGCTTGAACCACGCCTGCAGTTTCACGAAGGCATCTTTGGCGTCCTTCTCATCGTAGCTGGGACGATAATCCGCATTGAATCCATGTCCGGCATCCGCGTAAACGTTGATGACCGATCCGCTTTTGCCCTTGGCGAGCGCGGCTCTCATCTCCGTGATGCTTTCCTGGGAGATGCCCGCATCCTTGCCGCCATAGAATCCGACAACCGGAACCGTCAGAGTGGGGGCGACATCAACGGGGTTCTTGACACCCGGTACGGACCCCTTGACCAGATTTCCGTACCAGGCCGCGCCCGCTTTCAAGGAGGGATTGTGCGCGGCATAGAGCCAGGTGATGCGCCCGCCCCAGCAGAAGCCCGTCACCGCGGCGCGGGTCACATCGGCTTTGCCGGTGGTTTTAGCATAGGCCAGAGCGGCATCCAGGTCCGTCATCACCTGGCGATCCGGCACCTTGCTGACGACATCCCGGATAATCACCTGGAAGTCCTTGATCTGGGACACGTCCCCCTGGCGAAAGTAGAGTTCCGGCGCGATGGCATAGTAACCCAGTTTGGCGAAGCGGCGGCAGACATCCTTGATGTGCTCATGGACGCCGAAAATCTCCTGGATCACCAGCACGACTGGCATCCCAGTTCCTTTGGTCGGAAACGCCCGGTAAGCCGGGACCTGCACCCCGTCGGGCGCTTTGAACTTCACCATGCCCGCCGTCAGTCCCTTGGTATCGGTGATGATCGTCCCTTCGGCAATCGGCTGAACCGCTAAAGCGAACCCCGCTGCCACGCTGCCGCGAACGAGTGCGCGTCGGGAAACCTTGCTCCCCAAAACATCTGTCATCGAAAAACCCTTTCCCATTCCGGTTCAGCCGGTCTATGCCCCGTCGGGGCGGAAGAAGTCACCAAACACCCAGCCCAGAAGGAGAGCCAGAAACACGACGTTGCCTCCGAATAGAAGCACCTGACCCTGCCCCGGCTCATAAAAGACAGCCAGCGTCGCCACCACAGCGACCACGGCGGCAAACACCCGCAGCATAGTCGGCGTGATCGCCTCATTGAAAAACGAGACGATCAAATAAAGCAGGACAGCGGCATAGAAGTTGACGACGGAAAGCACGATCAGCACCGCGCCAAGGGGCAGGAACCGACCTCCTCCCGGAGAGGCGCCCGTCAGCAGAAGCTCGTCCTCGATCCGCCGAATCATCAGGGTCGCCGTCATGGTCCAGCCAAGGATCAGCCCTGCGAGCGCCATGACTACGACAATGGTCGTGTTCCAGGTGGAAACAGGTGCGAACAATGGTGAGACGGTTGATGCAAAGCGGTTCGGAGCCGCGCCGGGAAAGAACGCCCCGTACATCACGGTCAGAAACGCAAGGCCATAGCCCGCCACCGCGCCCAGGAGCCGCCCGAGAGGACGCCGCTCTAGTTCCCGGTACGAAGAGTAACCGCTGGATGTGGCGGGGCCGGACGGTCTCGGTACAGACGATCCGGAGGCAGCCCCGCCGGGGGGGGGCTGCAGCGGCTGCGAGGGGGAATACGAGCGGGGGGGGGGCGGTGCGTAGCCGCCGCCGCCTCGCGCCGATGCGGCTCGCGACATCCGTTCCAGACGCTGCATCACCGATGGGTTTCGGGGGTTGATCTGCAGCGCCATGCTGTACATATTCATGGCCTCGTCCACCTTGTCCTGAAGCCGGAACACGTCGCCGAGCACCTCATAGGCCTGCGCGTTGCGCCGGTTCAGGCGAAGCGCCTGCTCCGCCAGGGTGCGCGCCTCGATCAGCCGGTTCCGCACAAACGCGGCCTGAGCCTGAGCGACCAGGCGGCTGGAATCCGGTGTTGCCGGTGAGGTGCCGGGGGTCGAGTTTGCCGCCGCCGGGGCGGGGCGGGGCGGTGTCCTGCCGGTGGGGGAGGACGGATAGGCGGAAGCGCGGCGGCGCGCGGCGGACTCCTGCCGCTCTTTGACCCTTGCCAGTTCGAAGTCATGGACCGCGCGGCTGTTGCTGTCGGAAAGAGCCTTGTAAGCCTCGGTCACTTCGGCGAATTTGCGTGGCGCTTGGGGATCGTCCGGGTTGACATCCGGGTGAAGCTGCCGGGCAAGCGTTCGGTATCGCTTCTTGATCTCGTCCAGGGTCGCCGTTTCCGTTACCCCCAGCACTTGATAAAAATTAATAACCGCTCCCGCCATGCATTTTCATTCTACCCGGCAGAGCGTCTAGCCGCCGAACTTATCGGCTCCGGTGAAGATCGCATTAAAGTAGCCGGTGAAGAACGTGATCGCGATGATCAAAACCAGCAGACCGGCCAGAAGCGACATGGCGACGCCGAACCCGGTTGCAAGCTGATGTGCCTTGACATCGGCCTCATCCTCCAGATAGTCGGCCACCTTTTCCATCATGGTATCCAGGCTGCCGGTCTGCTCGCCGGTCCTCGCCATCTGCACCGCGATCGGTGAAAGCAGGCCGGAGCGGGTAAGCATTCCGGAAAGCCCCTCGCCGTAGTTCAGTGCGGAAGCGTTCGCGAGCAGCCGCTGGGAGATGGCACCATTGCCACAGGCGCGGGCAGAGATCTCGACGGCCTTGGTCAGATTGACACCGCCGCTGTAGAGGGTTCCGAGCGCCCGGCAGAATCGAGCCGTGGAGTAGCGTCGGACCACCCCGCCAAGTCCGGGGATCAGCAGTTTAACGCCATCCCACGCCGCCGCCAGCTGGGGGAATTGGTATAAAAATCGTGCGAGCCACCAGACACCGAACCCCGCGGCCAAAACACCCGCCTCCAGAGCGACGACCTGCAGGAACATCGGCATGCCGCCGACGAGTGCGGCCAGGAGCAGGATCACCAGCGAGGCGACAAACCCCACGATCTTCTGGTACAGCGTTTCGCGCTTTAGTTTGCGCCTCAGCTCGATCTCCCGCTCCAGGTAGCCCGCCAGGCGTCGGCACATCAGATCCAGCATGCCGCTGGTCTCGCCCGCGCGGATCATCTCATACTGCAAGGTGGTAAAGACCAGCGGATAGCGGAACATAACGGACGATAGGGGGTATCCGCTCCCGACTGCGCCGGCGCACTCCTGCAGGATCGCTCGCAGCTTGCCGCCGCGTGTCTGCTCGGAGAGCGTCGAAAGCGCCTGGACCATCGGGACGCCCGCGTCAAAAAGCGTGGACATCTGCCGGTACATCATGGCAAGATCCTGCAGCCCGACCCCACTCAGCCATGGCACCAGGCTGATCCCGCGCGCGCTGCTCTCCCCATCCGAGAGGGGCGGCGGCGGGCCACTGGTGGGAACAGTGGGGGGATTGAGAGGCCCGCTGTAACCGACCTCCGGGACGCGCGGTGGGGTCACCACGGCCACACTCGCGTTGTTCACGCGCTCGATCCGGCTGGGATACAACCCTTGTTCGCGAAGAGACGCCGCCGCACCCCCAGGGGCGTCGGCCTCAATGATTCCGGACAGGACGTTGCCGCTCAGATCGCGGGCATCGTAGGAGTAGGTCGGCATTGAAAGATGGCCTTCAGGACCCGAACGAGTCCGTGAATTTGAACACAAGGTTGTAAAGCCCCACAGTCAGGGCGATGGTCACATATCCCATGGAGAGAAGGGTGATCAGAACCCCGGCCCGCTTCTGGGCGTTTTTGGCGGCCTCCGTGGCCCGCGCCGCCTCCTCCTGGTAATACGCCGTCACGCGGTCCAGCATCTCCATCCACTGCCCGGTCTTTTGCCCGGTGATGAGTAGCTGTAGGGGATCATCGCCCATCAGGCCGGTCGCGGCGATCGCTTTGTCAATGCCCTCGTGGGCGCGCACGAGGGGCGCTCCGGTCTGCAGAATCCGCTCCGACAGGACGGTATTCGGGACTGCCCGCGCCGCGCCGACGAAGGCCGGCTCTGGCGAGATCCCGGACATCAGCAGTCGGCGCAGAACGCGCGTGAACGAGGCAAGCGCCCGCATCTTCGCCAGTTTTGACATCACGGGGATGCGCAGAGAAAGCGCATCATGGAAGCGCCGCGCCAAGGGCTGGTTCCACAGCTTACCCAGCACGACAGACGCAACATGCATCCCGATTCCCAGTGGCAGAACGACGAAAACCAGGGCGCGTCCATAGGCGATCCCGCTGGCTTTAAGATCTTCCGGATTGATGCTGGGAAACAGCGGCACGAGCAGCAGCACGGACCAGATGGCCTGCCAGATGAGGACGCGCGGCAGCCACAGCCCCTGGGTCAGGGCGGCATCCTGCTCCATGTTCAGCGCGGCCTCTTCGAAAGCGAATTCCAGAAAGCCGCCCGTCTCACCCGCTGCCACCAGACCCGTGACATGAGGTGGAAACAAGGTCCCAAACTGCGCCATCTGCGGCGCGACCGCCTGTCCCTGCGCCGACCCCGCCGCGATCCGCTTCGCCGCCTCGCCGATTCCCCGATTGGTGCTCCGCATCCCCAGGTCCGAAAAGGCGCTGCTGACCGAGAACCCGGAATGGATCAGCGAAGCAAGCTGTCGAAAAAAGCTGCCAATCTGCTCCGGTTTCGCGGACGGTCCCAACGCCGCGCCAGGGGAGGGCGACCCCGCGGCGGCAGCACGGCTCGCGGAGGAGGTCGCCACCGTGGCGGTGGCCGCTTCACCGGTCGTTGCCGGCAGAACCTGGACGGCATCATAGCCCTGCTCGAAGAGGCGACGCGATACCTCCTGCGCAGAGGGGGCATCCATCGCCCCGCGCATCACTTTGCCGGTCGTATCTGCTACCTCGTATCGGAAGATCGCCAAACCTGCACCCCTTCGCGCCCGGAATCAAGGCCCGCCAGAAGTTCCCTCACTGTCTTATTGTAACCCGGTACGACCCATCCGCCTGCAATTTCGGCAAGTGGTACCAGAACGAACGCCCGGTTTGCAAGCTCTGGGTGCGGCACGGTGAGGTTCGGCTCCAGAACCCTTGCCGCGCCGTAAAGCAGGACGTCCAGGTCCAGCGTTCGCGGTCCCCAGTGAATCATACGCTCACGTCCGCGTGCCTGCTCCACGCTCAAACACACTTCTAGTAACGCCTGAGGCGACAGAAAGGTTTCGCCGACCGCCACTTGATTGAGAAACGGCGGCTGATCCGCCACCGGCCCGACCGGGGCAGTCTCATAAGAAGAGGAAACTGCGCTCCAGACTAATCCACGCTTTGCAAGCTCGTCGCGCCCGAAGTCGAGATTCGCCTCCCGGTCGCCTAAGTTGGAGCCGAGGGCGATGGCGATCCGGGACGCCGTGGCTTCGCCTGTTTCCGCTGCAGTGCCTTCTCTCACTCTATCCCCAAGCCTTTCCCCGAGGGGGGAAGGCAGGGAAAGTCGGCCCTGAATGAGGTCAGCGAGAGGATTCAGTTCGCAAACTCCTGAAGCAGCACGTCCGCACTTTCGGAAAGAGGCTTGCTATCCTGCGACCGGGCGATACGGAAGGCACGTTTGGGGAAGGTTTCCACACCGACGCGCAGGGCATCATGGGCCGTCATCCGCGAATGCTCAACGTAAAAGCCAAACGGCGGCAGCGAGACCTGTTCGTTCTCGTAGGTCTCCGTTGCGCTCTGATTGATCAGAACCGACGCGCCGTTCGTGTAACGGGCCTCCTCTACTGTGAAGTCGGGTGTCAGAAAGCGATGCTCGTTCAGAAATGCCGCGAAACTCAGGTGGTGAAGGGGACCAAGAACGGCGTAGGTGCGCTCGACGAACGTGTCGGTGCTCTCCGAGGTTCGCAGATCATAGAGTGGCGGCGCGAGGTTGCGAAGTGCCCGTAAAAAAGAAGTCTGGTGGGATGCCAGGATCGGATGCGGCACAACAAGGGAGTCGTGGTAGACCGCCGGATACAGCGGGACGGCAATGGTCTCGACATCGTCAGCGGGTATCACCGGTGCTTTGGAGGGAAGCCAGTAGTCCGCGGCAAGGTTGCGCCAATCACTGCCGTCGGCACTCCCGACGACCGCGAAGGACTCCCTGACTTTCGCGATGTCTTCCAGCCCGGTCTCCAGGATGCTCCACGCCGTCTCTTTGCCCAGGCCGTCCAGGGGAAAGTGCGACTCGAAAAAACAAACCTCGTGTCCGGTGGCCTCGCGGTCTCCCTCTTGGGAGCGCCGTGTGGCTTCGTGAAGCAGCAGATGCCCCTCCGGCAACGGTCGGTCCGGGGGAGACGAGAGCCACCAGACGGCTCGCTCAACGCCAAGTTCCTGCTTCCAGCGTCGGGCAATATCGGATGCCTCAGCGCTCTGGGCTGCGGAAAGCAGGAACCAGGCCGCGCCTAGAAGGGATTCGGTGCGTGGCTGTTCGCGGATTTTCTGACGCAGTGTGACGTGGCTCCGCTCGCCGATGATCTTGCTGCGGTAAGCGCGCGCAACGCCTGCATGATTCTGCTCCGGCAGCACCATCAGTCGAAGATCCAGGCGGCGGCGTTCGGGGTCTCGGGTGTACCGGGTGTCCAGGGTTGCGCTGCCATCTTCCCGCCGGGCAAGATGGAAGGCACCATATACAGAGTCGGTGATCAGGGCCAGAGCAGAGTCGGGTTCGCTGAAGGTGCGGCTTTGGACCGCTCCGATGAACGGCATGGTGACTCCCCGCGGCGAGTCCCAGATCGGCAGCGACCGCATTGCGGCGGGGCCGTCGGCGGCGCGCAGGATGGCGCCCTCGCGCTGGGGGATGACCAGATAGGAGACGCCGTCGTCGGGCACGGACACGAGACCGGGAAGCAAGCCGATATCCTGGACCCGGTGGGTGCGGGTGTCGCGGCTGGCCTCGACGGTGAGCTGGATCTCCTTCTGCGAGCAGATGAAGTACAGGTCCACGGGTACCCCCTGGCAGTCCAGGCCGATCAGGATGCGTTTGCCCTGCTGCCCGGACTTCTCCGACAGCGAAACCAGCTTCATGTCCCCGAACGCATAGCGGGTCTGCTTCCCGGTCGCAGCCTCCTCGAGCGTCAGCCAGCCGACCGAGAGCCGATCGGCCCAAACGGCGCCGGTTTTGGTATCGGTCAGTTGGTAGGTCAGAGTGCGCCGGTCGAGTGCAAAGTCGTAATCGCCGAACGCGATCTGCCAGAGGGTATTACCGGCCAATATATCCCTCTCCCGGCTTGCCCCTTACTCCTCCGAAGGAGAGGGGGGATTTCGACCGCCTCCTCGCCGGGGAGACGGGGGGCAGGCTCCTAGTCAAAGTTCAGGCCGGACTTCTTAAAGTCTTCGGTGAAGGTAGCGATACCACTCGTTGTCAGCGGGTGCTTGTAGAGAAGCTCCAGGATCTTGAAGGGAATCGTCGCGATCTGCGCACCCGCGCGCACCGCCTCGACGATGTGCTGTGGGGACCGGACTGAGGCGACCAGCACTTCTGAGTCGAATTCGTACTCGTGGACCATGTTCACCGAATCGCGGACCGCGACCATGCCTTCTCCGCCAAGATCATCCACCCGGCCCACGAAATTAGAAAGAAAGGTCGCTCCCGCCTTGGCGGCGATCAGCGCCTGCGGCACGGAAAAGAGCAGGGTGACGTTGGTTTTGATGCCCTCTTCGGAAAGCTTTTTGACCGCCTTCATCCCCTCCGGTCCAAAGGGGATCTTAACGACGACATTCGGATGCCACGAGGAGACGATGTGCGCCTCTTTCAGCATCTGCTCCGCGTTGTCGCTGGTGACAACCTCGGCGGAAACGGGCCCGTCTACGATGGAACAAATCTCCTGGATGGTTGCCTTGAAGCCCTTGCCCTCCTTCGCCAGAAGCGAGGGGTTTGTCGTGACCCCGTCCACCAGGCCCATTTCAGCCACCTGCTTGATCTCGTTCAGGTTTGCGGAGTCAATGAAAAATTTCATGCTTATCTGCCTTTCGCGTACGCGCCCGTCGCCGCGGTCTTCGGCGGTCGTCCCAAAAAGTGTACCCGAATCACAGGACAGAAAAAAGGGCATGCCTGTTCCGGGCGTTGTTTTGCGTGATCCAACGCCACCGCTCCCCCTGCGGAGCGCATTGCGTTTTGCCGATGTATATGTTAGAATCAGGGCGTCCTGGAGGGTGACGACCACGTCGCTTTCCTGTTTGGTTGGAGAGATGGCTGAGTGGACGAAAGCGGCTGCCTGCTAAGCAGTTGTGGGGGGTAACCTTCACCTCGGGTTCGAATCCCGATCTCTCCGTTGCTCCCTCCCCGCTTAACCCGACCCTGTTCCGGGTTCCCTCTGATTCCTCTTTCGGTGCTCGTGTCGCCCGCGCGGCATATAGGATCCTGTTTTATGCCTTTAACGACGAAATCGAACACGGTCCAGGCGAGAAACTGGTGCCGTTTTCCCGGTGCCGCCGTGGTGCTGGCGGCCTGCGTCACCTCTCTCATCGCTGCCCAGCCGCTGGTGGCATCCGCCCAGGCGGGAGCGGCGAAGTACTCGTTTCAAACGCCGACGGAGCAGTACCTCGCGATGCGCCGCGCTTACCCACCGACCCCCGCGCTCACCCCGGCTCTCCTTGCCGCGGAACCACGAAAATGGCGGGGGCAGACGCTGGAGCTTGAGGGGCGGCTTTCCGGGATCGTCCGCACCGACGAAGGCGGCGCGACCGTGATGCTGGACACCGGCCGATACGGGTACCTCACGCTCTCGATGAGTCAGGTGCCGGTCTGGCTGCAGTCGGGGGAGCGTCTGCGCGTGCTCGCAGTTGCGACCGGTGGCGACACGGCAAACGGGCAGGGTGACAGCGGGGACACGACCGTTATGATCGGCGTCGCGGAGATGCAGGTGGTCTGCGTCGCGTCCGCGTCGGACATCATTGCTGCCGAGTCGCGTTCGCAAAAGACCGCGGAGGATCGAAGCCGCCGCAACCAGGCCGCGCTGAACGCCGCCTCCGCGCAACTCGCCCGTTCGATGTCCCGGCGAGGCCGGGGGGCGCTTGCCAGTCGCTCCCGCGCTTCGGGCGTCCCCGGTCGCCCGATGAACGGGCTTTCACCGACCGCGCTTGCCGTCTTTCAGCCTTACCGCGACTTTATCTGGCGGCACAACCGACGGCTGACGGCAGCGGAAGCGGATGCCATCACCTCGTCGCTGCTGCTCTTTTCCGAACGCTACGATGTGGACCCTCGCCTCGTGGTCGCGCTGATTATCGCGGAGTCGGATTTCAACCCACGGTCCACCTCAAACAAGGGAGCGATGGGACTGGGACAGATCATGCCGGATGAGGCAAAGACGCTGGGTCTCAGCAACCCGTATGATCCCGTACAAAATGTCGCCGGAGCGATCTACCTGCTCCGGGGTCGCCTGAACAAGTACTCCGGCGGGGCGGGTCAGAAAGACCTACAAAGCAAGCACATCGTTCTGGCCCTTGCCTCTTATAACGCGGGCATGGGTGCGGTGAAAAAATACGGCGGCGTGCCGCCCTATCGCGAGACACAGAACTATGTCCGCAAAATCACCAAACTGTACCAGCAGCTTTGCGCAGGCGATGGGCAAAAACGAGGATGACTTCGAGGATAAGCGGCAAATGATCTGCGCGGTACATGCAGCGGTCGGAGCGGCGATCGGCAAGGCAGTGGGAAAGACAGGGGGGGCATTTGCCTCCGGCATCGCGACCCATCTGATCGGGGACCTGCTCCCCCACAAGGATTTCGACCCGAGGGCGGAGGCACCCCTGCTGGCGCTGACCCTGGGCGTGATCGGGTGGCGCTGTGGCCTGAAATCCCCGGAGTTTGCCGGGGCGGTCGGGGCAATTGCACCGGACTTCGAGAATGCGGCGGGTGTAACCGGTCTGATCCCCAAGACCGCGATGCGTTTCCCGACCCATATCGGCGACGGTAAGCACCATGGACCAAAGGTAAAATCCGCCTGGCCACAGGGGGTTCTCGCGCTGGTTTGCCTTCTATTTGTGTTCTGGCCGAAAGAAAAAGTGGCC
Organism: Armatimonadota bacterium; assembly: GCA_014380815.1. Lineage (GTDB taxonomy): Bacteria > Armatimonadota > Armatimonadia > Armatimonadales > Armatimonadaceae > JACMJB01. Next base: position 916 of record JACMJB010000372.1, on the reverse strand, counting down.
TGACTCGCTCTGCCTGTGTTTTTTCCGCACTGGCCCGAAAATTGCCATGCTCTGACTTGCCGATACGGCAGCAGGCGAACCCGAAGCAGAATGGTATTTCCTGCGGGGGAGTGAAGATAAACCGTGCAGAACCGATTGAAAAACGCCCTCTGGCACAAATCTAAAAGCGGCGCAACCGCCGCTTTTCTAGCGGCAGGATGGCTTGCCGCTCCCTTGGTGGGATGCGGGGGTGGGGGTGGTGGCGGTAACCCCAATGCACCGACCTCTCGGGCATCGGTGACCATTCAGTGGCCGGGTCGGTCCCGCGTCGTCCTCGCGCCAGCCTCCGCGCTCTCCGCCGTCGTTCGGATTGCGGGGGCGAGCCTCTCGTCCGGGGATCTCGTTTTTACAGTAAACCGCGACCCTGCGAAAATCAGCGCCCATAGCGAGATCTATCGCGCACCGACGGATGCCCGCACCGGCCCGTTTACCGCCACATTCACCTTCCACGGTCAGGCGAATGGTCAGGGGAGCGTGGTCGGCATCGGGTCCAAGCCGGTAATACTTACCGGCGGGGCATTTGACCTGGGAGAGGTATCCGTGACGGGAACCGTGGCGACGTCTGCCGTCGCCCCAAATCAAACCCTGGAAACGGGGCAGGTGTCTGACCTCGCGTTCAGTGCGCGGGATGCCTCCGGGGCCGTGATTGCCGTGACGCCCGGTTCCGCGAACTTCACGGTCATAAGTGGTCAGGATCTGCTCAGCGTCGTGAACGGGCGGCTTCGATCCGGTGACCGCGCCGGAGTTGCCACAACCACCGTTTCCGTGGATGGCAGGACGAGTGCGACAGAGCGCGTCGGCATTGGCGGCGCAGTTTTCACCTTTTCGAGTCGCGGGGCGCGGGGACCGATCCCGTTTCTGGCGATGGTGACCGATT
>JACMJB010000063.1 GCA_014380815.1 Armatimonadota bacterium | reverse complement strand
TAGCCGTGCAGGGGCATGGCCTGGAAGGCATCGGTGAAATAGCGGTCGTCCTGGTTGGTGCGAGTCGGGATACGCGCAAGCACTGACGCATCGAGTTCACTGGGGTCCAGTTCCCACTGCTTGCGGGTGTAGCCCCGCACGAACTTCTCGTACAGGTCCCGTCCGACCTTGCTGACGACAATATCTTCGCTTGTGCGGATATTCTCCACCGGCTCTGCCTTGGCACGGAACCATAGCTCTAGCTGCTCCGAGGTCAGACTCAGATCGTAGAGCTTATTCACGGTGTCCAGATTGATCGGCATCGGCAGCAGCTTGCCATCCACCTGTGCCAGAACCCGGTGTTCGTACTGACGCCACTCTGTGAAATTGGAAAGGTAAGCAAAGATCCGCTCTGCATTGGTGTGGAAGATGTGCGGCCCATACGGGTGGATCAGGATGCCGTCCTCGTTGTATTTATCGAACGCGTTGCCTCCGATATGGCTGCGCTTATCAATCATCAGGATTCGTTTTCCAGACTGCGTTGCCAGCCGCTCCGCAAGAACGCTGCCTGAGAAACCCGCGCCCACAATGAGATAATCAAACATTCTTCTGTCGCTCCTGTTCGTCTGCGCGCCTCGCGCCGTAACCTCTGTTTTAGTGATCCGGTGACGAACGCCATCACGACGCTGGAGGGGGTTCGTCTTGGTTGGTCGCAGGGGCATTTTCCGCAAGAATACGGAAAAGCGACTTCTGCTAACCAGACTCTATGTACCAGTCTATGCCAATTCTTAAACATTTGCATATAAATAGACTAATAAACTCAATTTTGGGCTGTGAATATAGACAATGTTATATAATCTATGACATTGTTTACCCATGCTCCCCAATGGGAAAGTCTTTCCGGCACTCCGAAGGAGGAGTGTGCTCAAGAAGGTTGTACTCAGAAAGCGTATGGCAGCAGAAGCGGGAACAGAGCAAAAGAATCAGCGAACCAACCTCAAACGGCGCATCAAAAATGCGCTCCAGGAGCTTCGGTTCATGCTGCTGGGCGCACAGGTACTACTGGCCTTCCAGGGACGAGCCGCTTTGCTGCCGGGTTATGAAAACCTGTCCTCAGTCGGAAGGTTGTTGTCCCTGATCGGTCTGCTGCCGGTCCTGACTCTGATCGCACTCCTGTTGCTGCCAGTTCCCTACCACCAGATCGTGGACCGCGGGGTCAATACCCAGGGCTTTCAGCGTTTGTTGGAGACGATCGCGAGAGGGTCCCTTCTGCTGATTGCAATCAGTTTGGGAATCTCAGTTACTGTCGCGGGCAATGGCTTTCTGCCGCTTGCCGCTTCGGCGGTCACCGGAACCTTGCTGACCCTGACCGCGCTCACGGCCTGGTTTGGCGTGGGTGCGCTGGCGCGGCGGCGCAGACAGTCTGGGGAATCCCCTGGCAAACAAAAAGAATCAGTGCAGGCAAAACCCGTGCGAAACGAAGACAAAAACAAGGATCAGGAGGGGGGAAACGGCGAAGAGAAACTCTCCGAGCGCATTGATCAGCTTCTCAGCGAGGCGAACATGATCGCTCCCGGCAGCACCGCTCTGCTGAGTTTCGGCTTTCTGACGATGCTACTGCCCAGCTTCGCGTTGCTGCCGCGCACCGTGCAGTATGTCCAGCTTGGCAGCGTGCTCTGCATCGCCTTCAGTGCGATCCTGCTGCTGACCCCTGCCGCCTACCACCGGATCGTGGAGGACGGTGAAGACACGGAGTCGTTTTATCGCCTGGCGCAGCGTCTGATCGTTGCCGCGCTCGTGCCTCTCGCTCCGGGCATCTGCGGCGGGGTCTTCGTGGTCGCGTTCAAGGTCATCGGCTCGCTCACGGCGGCGCTCTTGCTCACCCTCGCTGCACTTGCCGGTTTTTACGGCCTGTGGTTTGGTTACACTCTCTGGAAGCGGGCCAAGCGAGACCGAAAAGCGGCCCATTAAGTTAGTAGCGAGCATAGGACCGGTTGAGTCGGACCCTGGACACCCTCGGAGACCGAAGGACCGCTTCATACACGGGCGGGCTTTTCGGGCGAAGCCGCGTCCGCCCGGCGCCAGCGGGGCAGAAAGCAAGCCCGCCCAATTGGGCCTGCCTAATCTAGCTGCCAGCGATGATGCGCCAGCTCTTTCTCAGCATCCACCACCTGAATATAACGGATCGCGGTCAGCGGGATCAGATAAAGGTTTTCGTCGGCGCGGAACTCGATCACGCGGAAGTGGTCATCGCCCCGAATAGATTCCGCAACCTGTGCGCGGGCATCGCTCATGGATTCCGCTTCCACCGTATGCTTGACCTGATGATCTCGGTCAAAGTGATACTTCACCACGAATTTTGCCATCTTGGATTTATCCCGCTCGCTCGTTTCCACCACAGCGCGGCATTCCATTATCGCCGGATTAGGAAGGAAACTTGAGGGGACGCCGCGGAGCGCCCCCTTGGAGGCAGACGCTACAGGTCGCGCCCATTGATCGAGAGGCGGAACATACAGCCCAGCTCTTTTGCAGACTTGCGGCAAAGTGCCATGCGTGTCGTGAAGATCTCGAAATACTCCATAATGGACGCCGCTTCGGTATCAATCTCCAGTTCCAGCCGGATCACCTTGTTCTCCGGCTCGACGCGCAGATAGGAGCGGCGGACGGCTCCGTTTACTTTGTCGTGGATATCGTAGCCCGCCGTATCCGGATTCTGGACACGCGAGAAGTGGACATCCGACTTATCCGCAATAATCACGGCGGCGGCAAGCGGCGAGATCGGCAGACCGTGCGGCTCCTCGTGGTTTCCGATCGCCGCCACGATGTCGGCGATCTCCACCGGCTCCATTCCCAGGCTGGAGAGGATATGGAATGCGATGATCCCCCCCGCCTCCACATGCCCCTGCCGGTTGACCATGCAGCCGATGTCATGGAGATACCCCGCGATCGCGGCAAGCTCCGCCACCCGCTCCCCATGCCCCAGCGCCACCAGGATAGACCGCGAGATTGTAGCGACGATCCCAGCGTGTCGGTGTCCGTGCTCCGTGTAGCCGATCGCCGCCATCTGCTGATTGGCTTTGGTGATATAGACCCGCACCCGTGGTTCGCGCCGTATATCGCGCAGGATTAGCTTTCCGGTACTGGACGCCGCCGCCGGGGTGTCTCCGTTTTCGGGAGCCTCGCCCGGGGTCGCAAGTGCCGCGGCCTCCGCCAGGACTGCGCTGCCCGTAGTGGCAGAGATCATCTTCTCGTTATCCATAATCTCCTTCGAGTTGGTTTCGCTGTTCGTTGTTACTGACCCGCGCGTTTACCAACGCAGTGCAGGATCACCGCACTAATTTCGCCGTCGCTCTTCCGGATCGGTGTAACCGGAGCGGCGGAACATCGCCTCCAGGCGCTTCCGCTCCTGCCGTTCGCGCCACCAACGGGAAAGGCTGAAGCTTTTTCGCCCGCCGCGACCGGTGCCGCCCGCGGTCTCACGCCCGAAATCCTGAAAACGCAGATTCGGGGAATCGTTTCGGCGGGTGGCCGCGCCCGTGCCCCGGCTGACCGCAAAGCCGGGATAGCTGCCGTAGCGGCCCTTTGTCACGTACCACCAGGCCGCCGCGCATCCCGCAAGGGCAAACATCCCCCCGAGGCCCATCCCGGCATGAAACCAGGTGACCGCACAGCCCGCGAGGATCAGCGCGGGGGCTGGGAGCGGGAGGCCAAAGAAACTGAGGACTTCACTGCGGTTTGTTAGTGCCCAGGCGACCGCCATCACCCCGCCGAGCACCCAGAGACCCGCAAGCCCTCCCATGCCGATGCCCGGCAGAAGACTGCCGAGCCACATCGCCACCGCGACGATCGCCGCCGCCGCCGCCACGCACACGCCATAGACGCGCACCCCCCAGGATCGCTCCAGACTGCCGCCAAACGTGTAGACCCACCCCAGCGAAAACAAGAGTCCCAGTGGGTCTGCCGCCCCGATAAGCGGCCACGTCAGAAAGGTCCAGAACAGGCGCGGCCAGGTCTGCGTATTAAAGGCCAGGTACTGAACGATCACCTGTCCACTGCCGCTGAGAATCAAGAAAAAGGTGAGCACGTTCGCAATAATCAGCCCGAGCGTGATCGGGCTTCCCCCCCGAAGGAAAAATCGCCGGACACTTTCCGCCGCGCTGCTGCTCCTGCCACCGTAATCGCCGTACATCTCTGCCTGCCTGCCCTTCGTCCTTATCGCCCGGGAGATCCGCCCTACTTAATTGGGGCGCTCTGCCCGCACCGTGTCTACCCAGTGTACCCCCCCGCCAATGAGTTCACCGTGCGGAGGAATCCCTAGGGTGCTATACGCGAAACCGCCGCGTTTTGCGCCCGATCCTTTCCCCTTCCCCCGGGGTTCGTGATACCGTGACAGCAATGCGGTACGAATTCACTGAGGACACTGCCCGGACCTGGGCAGAGGTAGACCTGGGGTGCGTGGGGCGAAACGCCGAGGCGATTCAGGGGTTTCTTGGGGAGGGCGCCTTTGCGCTGGCAGTGGTCAAAGCAGACGCATATGGTCACGGTGCGGACCGTGTCGCGCGCGAGTGCCTGCGCGCGGGGATTGGTCACTTCGGTGTCGCGGGCGTTGCGGAGGCGCTGGAGATCCGCGCTGCCGGGGTCCATCCCGGCGGCGGAGACATCTACCTCCTCTCCCCTTTTCTGCCCGATGAGGCCGAGGCGGTCGTCCGGGCGGATCTGGTCCCCATGGTATCGTCGCCCGCACAGATGGAAGCGCTGCTCCGCGTGGCGCACCGCGCCCGCCGCCCCGCCCGTTGCTTCCTGAAACTCGATACCGGCATGGGGCGAAGCGGGGCACTTCCCGAGGATGCCCGCGATCTCTGGAACCTGGTGGCGGAGGGACCGGATCGGAACCTGCGTATCACGGGAATCGCGACCCATCTCTCCAGCGCCGACGAAATCAGCGAAGGGGCGGACACAGCCACGGAGAAACAGATCGAGGTATTTCGCGGTTTTGTCGAGAGCGTCGGCGACCTGGCCGCCGCGGCGACCGGCGGCGGCCTCTGGCTTACCCTGACAAACTCCCCGGGCGCGCTTCGGTTTTCCTCGCTCGTCCTGCCCCGGCACGGCATTCGCGGCATTCTCGTACGCGCTGGGCTGCTGCTCTATGGCATCGAGCCGTACAAAAATGCCTTCCTCTCATCCGGCACCCCAGCGGTCGAACCCGCGCTGACCTGGCGGGCGCGCATCACGCTGCTGCGCGACCTCCCTCAGGGCGCGACCATCGGTTACGGACGCACCCACACCCTCTCCCGACCCTCCCGGATCGCCACCATCGCGGCAGGGTACGCGGACGGTCTGCCGCGCCGACTGTCGAACACCGGCGCGGTCCTCCTGCAGGGCCGCCGCTTCCCGATCGTCGGGCGCGTTTCGATGGACCAGTGCCAGATTGATGTGACCGACGCCCCAGAGACGGTCATCCTCGGCGACACCGTGACGGTCCTCGGCGCGGACGGCGCAGAGCGCCAGAGCGCCTT
>JACMJB010000062.1 GCA_014380815.1 Armatimonadota bacterium | reverse complement strand
GCTGGTCTCCTACGCCTTCACCTACAAGATGCGACCCACCCTGGTGGATGTCCACCTGTTCCGACACCACGCCTCCGAGACCAACTGGGTGCTTGTGAGAAAATCCGAAGGCGCAAAGTAGCTAGGAAGCGGGAAGGCAGACGTGGTCATCGAAGGCATCGGGGACATCGAGTCAAAGCAGCGGGTACAGGATTCCTGGCGGTCTCGTCTTTACGAGCGGCTCTGGAGCAGACCGTATCCGCTGCTCGCGGTCTCCGGAACGGTAGTGCCTGCTGCCGCTATCTGGTCCGGGTCAAGGCTCTGGACTAGCGCCTTTCGGGCAGCGGAGTTCCGCCCCGGCGACCGGCTGGCGCTGGTCCTGCCTCCCGGCGCCGCGTTTGTCCAGATACTCGTCGCCGCCATCTGGGAGGGGCTGACCATCGCCCCGTTCCCTGCCTCCACTGATCCCGCCGCGGCAGGGGAGGCAGTAGATGCCAGAGCCGTGATCTGCCTCACCTCAAACACTGAACACGCTTCGGAACCTTCTTTTTGGACGGCAAGCGAATTTGAAGGCCCGCTTGGCACACCTCCGCTTCTCACCCCCAAACATCCTCCGACACCCGAAGTCCGCTTTCTTCTGCGGACCTCCGGCACGACCCTGAAAAACGGGGAGTCGGGGCGCTGGGTCGCGCTGGGTGACCACGGGGTGCTGGCGGTTCTGGACAGTCACCTGCCGCGCCTTGACCTGGCGGAAGAATCGTCGCGCGTGCTCTCCGCACTGCCCTGGCATCATGCCTTTGGACTGGTTCTCGATCTGTTGCCCGCCCTGCTGACAGGCGCGGAGATCGCCCGCGACCCGTACGACGGGCGTAATCTGCCCGCCCTGCTGGACCTTGCGGAGTCGCTGGAGGCGACCCACTTCTGCGCGGTTCCCCTCACCATTCGGCGTCTCGCCGAAACCGAGCGCGGCAGGCGCTTTCTGCAGCGTCTTGAAGGGGGCATTGTCGGCGGCGCACCGGTTGATGCCGCGCTGGCACGTTTTCTCTCCACCACGCGGCTGCGGGTCGGTTATGGTCAGACCGAGGCATCGCCGGGGATCGCCCTCGGCGATCCGGGTATCTGGCCCGGCGCGGGGTATCTGGGAACCACGCTGGGCTGCGATACCCGGGTCGAGCCGGTTCGCGGAGAGCTGGAGTTTCGCGGGGCCAACGCCTGCATCGGGGCGTGGGATTCGACCGATGGCTTTCTGCCCCTGCCCGAGGGTCGGTGGGCGGCCACCGGCGACCTGGTCCACCAGGATGCCTCCACCGGGGGTTTGTTCTACCTGGGGCGCACCGACGATGCCTTCAAGTTGACCAACGGTCGCCGGATCGAAGCGGGACCCATGGAGACCGCTCTCAAGGCCGCTCATTCCCTGGAGGAGGCGCTGCTGCACTCCCCGGATGGGGAGACTCTGGAAATCATCCTCACCCCAGGCGCGAACGTCGCGGCACCAAGCCGCGAGGCGGTCGGCGCGGCGCTCGGCACTCTGGGAAAGCTGCTCACAGCGGTCCGGGTCGTTCCGCCTGCGTTCTGGAGCTATACGCGCAAGGGGGCGCTGGACCGGCGGGTCGGCGGGTCCGTTCCGGGCGCGCCGGAAGTCTCACTCTCCGTCGGACCGGATGTCTCGCTGACAGCGGCGCAGGTCGAGCGGACTGCCCGGGAGCTAAACCCCTCCGTGGTCCTTACCCCGGAAGCGACTTCGGGGATGCTCGCCTCGGTGGAGCGGCTGGGCCGTCTGCGGGCCGCCGGTACGCCGATCTATGGGACCACGACCGGATTTGGCCCCCACGTCCGCTATGCCTCGGACGCGCACGGGGTCTCTCACGGGTCCGCCCTCCTCGCCCACCTCGGAGCGGGATTCGGTCCAGATGCTCCCGCGGAAGTCGTCCGTGCCGCGCAGATCGTTCGTGCCCAGTCGCTGTCACAGGGGTACAGCGGGGTCCGCCCGGAGCTTTTGCAGCGCTATCTCAGCGTTCTAGCGGCGGGGATCACTCCCTGCGTCCCGGAGATCGGCTCGGTCGGCGCGAGCGGTGATCTGATCCCCCTCGGGCATATCGCACGAGCGGCACTGCTCGGCGAGGGTCATGTCCGGGTCCATCCGGATCTGGAGCGGATACCCGCCGAGGCTGCACTTCGGACTGCGGGTCTGCCGGTAGAATCGCTGGAAGGACGCGACGCGCTGGCATTCGCCAACGGAACTTCTTTCCTGACCGCATATGCCGCGCTCGCCACCTGCCGCGCGGAGCGGCTTCTGGCCCGAGCGGAGGCGCTTACCGGCTGGCTGTACCGGCTTTTAGGCGCGCGGTCCTCAGCCCTGGACGACCGGCTGCATGCCGCGCGGGGGCACCAGGGGCAGCGAGAAAGCGCGCGCGCGATCCTGGACGAAGCCAGCCGCTTTGGGCCGGCGGCGCACTGGGAAGATACGACCCGCCCGCTTCAGGAGATCTACTCGATCCGCTGCGCCCCCCAGATACTGGGGGCGTGCCGCGAGAATCTGGTCTACGCGCGGCGGCTCGTGGAGACCGAAATCAACGGCGTCTCGGACAACCCCCTGCTGGTCGAAGACGCCGTTGCGGACAGCGGGGCCGCGGCGCTGCATGGCGGGAACTTCCAGGGGCAGCAGATCGCGTTCGCGGCGGATGCGCTGAATGCGGCCCTGGTTCAGATCGGGGTGCTCGCGGAGCGTCAGATGGACGCTCTGGTGACCCCCAGCCCAACAAACGGCAATGCCCCACTCCTGCTGGCCTGGAGTCCGGGGGCAACCAGCGGTCTTGCCGGAGCGCAGATCACCGCGACCTCGCTGGTAGCGGAGATGCGCGCGCACTGCCACCAGCACGGGACCTTCTCGATCCCGACCAATGGCGGCAATCAGGATGTGGTATCCATGGGCACGCTCGCTGCCCGCATGGCGTACGGGCAGACGGAGCGTCTCGCGGCGATCCTCGCGCTTCTTTCTATGGCGCTGGTCCAGCTGAATTTCCTGCGCGAGGAGGGGCGTGCCGACGGCACCTCGACCCCTCCCCCGCCCTGGATGCCGCCCTTCGCCCCGCTTGAGGGCAGGGACCGCGCTTTGTGGGAAGATACCCAGCGGCTCGCCAACTCGTTCCTTCATCCCACCGATAGCTGACGTATTACCCCTGGAACACAACTATCTCGTGAGCGCCGACGCGCGGCACGGTGACGGTCACTGCACCGGCAGGGTCCGTCGCAAACGGAAGCCTGTCTCCCGCGGCCGCGAGAGACACCTGAGAGATCGGCCCGGCACCCCGCAGGGTGACCGTCACATCCCGCAACGGAATCGGAGCATCCAGCGCCTCGACGTGACCGGGGGAGCGGCGCTGCGGACTGTAATTGACCAGATGGACCATCCAGCGGCCCGCACTCTCCTGCCGCGTAACGGCAACTTCCGTGGAGGGGGGGGCATCGGTTTCCACGAGCGGCTCCGGCAGCAGCAGATCCAGGCATTTTCCGACCAGGGCGCGGAACGTCAGGCTTCCGTAGCGCTGGTACGCGCCGAAGACAGGGCCGTGCAGGTAGAGGACGCCCCCATTCCGAGTGATCGCGGGATAATCCGCCTTTTCAGCGACCGGGGGCGTGAACCCATGGGAGGTGAAGTGCACACCAGTGCGGTTGAAATAGGTCTCGTAGGCATCCGCGAGGGCATCCGTTCCGGGCCGGGGGGTGACACGAACAGCGGGACCGTCGTAGTACGAATACGGAAACCCGGCGCGCGTCAGCGTTCCGAAAAGCGCGGGAGCCGTTATCTGAAAGTAGTCCGGGCTGCTCTGTGCCGGCCCCTGGTAATCTACCCCCATCTCATCGGCGAGCAGGAACGCACTCTTCTCCGTGCTTAGCAGCGCCTCGTGGCTCAGCAACAGCTTTCCCCCCTGCGCCACGAAACGCCTTAATCGTTCGACGGTCTCCGGCGACGCATACGCTTGGTCGGGAAGAACCAGAAGGGCATAGCGCCCGAAGTCAGCGCAGGTCGTTTCCGTGACCACATCGAACTGATGGTGCAGTTCCAGGAGCATTTTGGCGGCCCCCTCGATGTGACCGGAGGCGGCGCTCATTGTGGCACGGTCCGCCTGGGGATCGAGGATCAAAAGGGCGACGTCGGCGACTCCCACTGCACCGATACAGTACGGTTCTACCTGTTCGACCTGGGCAAATGCTTCTCCGATCACCTCGTAGACCGGCTCGGAGAGTCGGCCCCGCGAGGCGAGCTGGTCGCCCACTGAGATCGCGCCGCCGGTGGCGAGAATGCCCCCACACTCGAATTTCAAGGCGTCCGGGTGCTTCAGGCCACCCCAGTCGGCCCAGGATCGGTGAAAGCGTCCGGTCATCCCCAGCATCGGCAGACCGAAGTTCCGTCCGTACCGGCTCCACAGCGGGTAGAAGCCGTACCCCCAGCCTCCCGTGGGCAGACTCTCGATCTCCACCTGCGAGTAGTATTCCGCTTCATCGGCGAAATGGACACCCCAGCGGGAATTGTAGAAAATGCCGGCATCAGGCAGTCGCGAGCGGATCAGCTCCGAGACCCTCGCCATAAAACGGCGGGCGGAGGCGTGATTGTTTCGGCGGCGGTCGCGGGGGTTTTCGGGGTCCAGCCCGGACTCTTTCAGCGAGCGGAGGCACTGGGGGCAAAAGCAACCATCGCCGTTATACATCAAGATGTCATAGAAAAAGCCGTCGCACTCGTCGCCGTACCGATCTATCAGCTCTTTGGTCTGGGCTAGCAGTTCGTCGGCATACCCGTTGTTCACACAAAGCCAGGGCCAGGCAGTAAATGGCAGCGGATCGGTCCCAAACGGAGCCATACCTACGAGCTTGCCGTTTTTATCCACCTGCCGCCACTCCGGATGGCGCTCCGCCGCCGAAACATCCCATACAACCGACAGATAGATCGGGCAGCGAATACCCTCTTTGTGGCACGCCGCGATCTGCTCTCCCAGAAGATCGAACGTCAGGGCAGGATGCACCGGCCCGATTTCGCTGGGATAGTAGTTCATGCCATGGTGGCACTTCGCAAAGATCGTCACCGAATTGACGTGGGCATTCTTGAGGGTTTGCGCAAAATGCTCAGCGTCCCAGTCCGCCCCCACATCGGGGATATCCGGGGATGTGTGAAAGTCCAAATGGATCTGCCGCATGGGGAAAACAGGAAATTTCAAAGGCACCTCCAGTTGATTTCGCGGGTGTTTTGAGAACCGTTATGCCGAATCCCGCAGCGTCGCGCCGCAGGAGACACGGACCGTCAGTTCCGTCGGCAGCAGGATGTTACGGTGCGGCGAGGTGTCGCCATCAATGCGGTCGAGCAGCAGCCGCGCGGCCTGCTCGCCGATGGCGCGCATGGGCAGGGTAATGGTCGTCAGCGGGGGCTGCATGTATTCCGCGGTGAACGCCCCTCCGAAGCTGACGATCGCCATCTGCTCCGGCACCTTCACCCCGGCATCATAGAGCGCGCGCAGCGCTCCCATCGCCGTGGAGTCGGTTGCCGTCAGCACAGCGGTGATTTCCCGACCCTCCCGGTCCGCAAGCAGTTCCCGCGTCGCCTCCATGCCCTCTTCGCTGCGTTCCGCGCGTGGGCGGATCGCCTCCCAGGGG
>JACMJB010000371.1 GCA_014380815.1 Armatimonadota bacterium | reverse complement strand
TGCAAGCCGGTCCGAAATCCGTGGACATAATCCGCCTGTGGAAAGTCGTTGCTGTGGAAGCAGAGCAGGGCGACGTGGCGAACCGCCTTCACCACTTTCACCACCGGCTCCGGCACCCTTGGCGGCGCAACGATCGTGCCCGCGCGCCGCTTGCGCGTAACCCAGCCCTCGCGGGTCAGTTCGCTCATGGCACGGTGGGCAGTCATCCGGCAGACCTGCCATTCGGCGGCGATCTCCACCTCGGAAGGCAGTCTATCGCCCGGTTTTCGGGCGCCGCTCTCAATCTCGGCACGCAGATGACTCAGGATTTCGTTCCAGCGGGTATTCGACATAGGATATTCAGACGTCTGTTCGTGTGATTCTTCGTTCCTGGTTACGGCTCAATCTACCATAGCGATGTTAAGAGAATATTAAATAAGTCTAGACAATAATAACGGCAACGACAATACGATTATCGTGGTTACCGAATCACCGAAGACGCGGGGATGGCCCGCCCCAGCCGCTATGCCGCAGCAGGGAGGCGATGGGAAGGGCAAGCGCGGCGTTCCAGATCCCCCCCCCCAGTGTGGCCTGCAGCCACGGGGTCAGACCAGTGCGCGGAGGATGGGAAAGCGCCTGAAGGACATAGGCTGCGAGCGAGGCGATGAACACTCCCAGAACGATCACCAGCAGGTTTGCCTGAAAGACACGGGCGGTGAAGCGCCCCGCCAGAAACCCCGCGATAGTGCGGGTGACCAGCAGTGTCCCCAGAGTCTGCCCGATAAGCGCGGCGGACAGCAGCCCGCCTACAAAACCAAGCACGCAGCCTGTGGCGGCATCGGAAAGAAGTGCGGTGCAAAGCACCACGGTCAGCAGGAAGTCCGGCTGCGCGCCGGTCAGCGCATGCAGGGGGTACGCGAGCGTAGACTGGGCTGCCGTCGCCGTCAGCAACAGCAGCGCGAATATTCCCCAGGGACGCAAACCATCGCCCAGAGGGTCCGCCGTCGGTCGGCGGCTCATCGTGCCGGAGCCTGCGGCACGGCACGCGCGGCGGGAGCTGCTGAGGGAGCATCAACCAGGGGTGATGCTGGCTCGGCAGGGGTGGGGCGAAGCAGATATACCTCGCGCAGATCGCCGGGAAGCGGCACAGCAGGGGAGATCCGGGCGGTCTTCAGGAAGTGCGCCTTGTCCTCGGTGACGGTGGCGATGGTGCCGATAGGAATATCGGGAGGCACCACCCCGCCGTATCCGGAGGAGTAGACTTTGTCGCCCTTTCGGACATCATCCTCGCGCCGCAAGTATTTCAGGTTCAGCGACTGCCCGCGCCCTGTCCCCTGCGCCACTCCGACCGCCTGCATCTTTCCGCCCCGACGAACCAGTACGCCGACCTCGGAGGAGACATCGCTGAGCAGCAGCGTCTGAGCGGAAAACAGGCCGGATTCTGTCACCTGACCGACCAGCCCGAACGGGGTACGAACAATCGTGCCGGACCGGACCCCGTCGTGCAGGCCACGCGCCACCGTGATCGTGTCCACGCTCGCCGAGGGCAGCCAGGCGATCACCTCGCCGGAAAGGGACGTCTTTCCGGTCCTTTGCTGAAATCGAAGCGCGCTCTGCAAACGGCTCACTTCGGAAGCGCTGCTGCGAAGCGCTTCGTTCTCCCCCGTCAGGCGTGCGACCTCCGCCTGAAGGCGAAGGTTTTCGTCCTTGATGCGCTTGCCGCCAAAAAGTGCGTCCCAGGAAAAGAGGGCGGCATTCTGCAGGCGGACCGCGCCGACCTGCGTGGGCACCAGAGCGGCGCTGACTCCGGCAAGAATGGGGTCCACGCGCTGGGCCGAATGAAGGCGGTTGTGGAGGACGCCGAGGCCGATGCCAACGACCAGCAGTGCCCCAACCAGTGGATAGGGAGCCACGATGCCCTCGCCGCGTCCGCGTCTGCCCCCGAACTCCGGACGGTTCAAAAGCTCAAGACGCGCCTGTTTTGTGGATCGCCCCCAGCTCATCACGTACTCCTCACCTGGCTCACCGGGCGACCCCGACGCCCTTAGTTGACGATCTGGCTGGCCGAGAGCAGGGCGTTGCGCAGGCCGGGATGCTGCTCCACATACTCCAGGACCGCGCCTGCGCCAAGCGCGACGCAGGAGAGCGGATCATCGGCGATATGAACCGGCATCCCGGTCTCAGCGGCGATCAACCGGTCCAGCCCGCGCAGCAGTGCGCCGCCGCCCGCCAGATGGATCCCGACATCCATGATGTCCGCGGCAAGTTCGGGCGGAGCAGACTCCAGAGCGACCTTTACGGCCTCCACGATCTGATTGACCGGCTCCGCGATCGCCTCGCGGATCTCGGAACTGCTGATGGTGGTGGAGCGCGGAAGACCGGAGATCAGGTGCCGGCCCCGAACAGTCATTGTCATCTCCTCGTTCAGCGGATAGGCGGACCCGATGTCGAGCTTGACGGCCTCGGCGGTCCGGTCCCCGATAGACAGATTGTAGGCGCGGCGGATGTAGCTGATGATCGCCTCGTCAATCTCATCGCCCGCGACCCGGATCGAGCGGCTGGTAACAATCCCCGAAAGCGAAATGACCGCGACTTCCGTGGTCCCGCCGCCGATGTCCACGATCATGCTCCCGGTCGGCTCGGAGACGGGCAGTCCCGCCCCGATCGCCGCCGCCATCGGCTCTTCGATCAGGAAGCAGTCGCGTGCTCCGGCCTTTTTGGTGGCATCAAGAACGGCCCGCTTCT
>JACMJB010000370.1 GCA_014380815.1 Armatimonadota bacterium | reverse complement strand
TCATCCTGGATCACGATCGGTCCTTTCGTTCTTCGTCCGCCCAGAATCCAACATCGCCTGCCAGCATCGGCCCCGCCGTCTGTGGCGGGGCCGATGCTGGCAGGCAATTCGGTGTTGCCCCAGACGCCCCATTTCCCCGAGGGGGCGCGTTCGCGGCGGGATCTGTCTCGCGGCGGGCGGGGGCGCGGACGATGGCGGCGTTTCCGGTGAGCCGTGAGCATTTCTCGTAAACGGGGACTTTTGTGCGGACGGGGCGGCCCCTCAGTCCTTCCGCCGCTCCCCATCCACCAGCCGCCAGATTCCCAGGGGGTTATCATCCTGCAGTTCCGGAGGCAACAGACCCGCCGGGAAGCCCTGATAGCACACAGGCCGTGTAAACCGGTGGATTGCCAGCGTCCCCACCGACGTCGTTCGGCAGTCCGTCGTTGCCGGAAAGGGGCCACCATGCACCATCGCGGAACATACCTCCACCCCGGTCGGATAGCCGTTTATTACGAGTCGGCCTGCTTTTTGCTCGAGGATTCGGATCAGTTCCGTGTACTCCTCCAGATCCGCGTCGGTCCCATGGATCGTCGCGGTGAGATGACCGCCCAGACGCTCCGCCGCCTGCAGCAGTTCCGACCGGTTCGCCGCCGTGATCGTCAGGGTCGAGGGGCCGAACACCTCCTCTTCCAGGGCGGGGACCGTCAGAAACAGAGCGGCGCTCGCCTCCAGCACCTGCGGGGCTGCTCGCGAACCTTCACCCACATCTTTGCCTTTTGCCAGAACGCGCACCCCGCCGACCGCACTCAGCCGTTCGATTCCCCGGTCGTAGCCGCTCTTCATCCCCGCGGTCAGCATCACCCCGGCGGTCAATTCGCGGATCTGTCGGGACAGACTGTCTTTGAACCGCGCCTCCGCATCGGACTGCTGCAGAAAAACCAGTCCCGGATTGGTGCAGAACTGTCCAACCCCCAGCGTCACAGCGGCAGCCAGATCCTGCGCGATCTTCTCTCCCTGCTCCTGAAGCCTGCGCGGAAGAAGAAACACCGGGTTGGTGCTGCCCATCTCGGCATAAACAGGGATCGGCTCCGCGCGCCGGTTCGCCGCGTCGAAAAGGGCCTTGCCGCCCGCAAACGAGCCGGTGAAACCGATGGCCTTGATCTGTGGATGCCGCACGATCGCCATTCCGACCTCGGTACCCCGCCCCTGCAGCAGCGAGAAGACACCAGCGGGCAGGCCCGTTTTCTGCAGCGCGGTCTGGATCGCGGACCCCACCATCTCGCAGGTACCGGGGTGGGCCGGATGAGCCTTAAAAACGACCGGACAGCCCGCCGCCAGTGCGGAGACCGTATCGCCGCCGGCCACCGAAAACGCCAGCGGGAAGTTGCTGGCCCCGAAGACTCCGACCGGTCCCAGCGCCTTTTGCAGACTGCGGATGTCAGGCCGAGGCGCGGGCTTTCGCTCTGGGAGGGCCGTGTCCATCCGGGCATCCACCCACGAGCCTTCGCGCAGCAGAGTGGCGAAAAGCGCTAACTGCCCGACCGTTCTTCCCCGCTCCCCGACAAGCCTGGCTTCCGGCAGTCCGCTCTCCGCCATAGCGCGCGCAATCAGGTCCGGTCCGAACGCAAGGATCTCCTCGCCGACCGCCTCCAAGAAATCCGCTTTATCGTTCCCGCTGGTGTTCCGGTAGATTCGAAATGCCTCGGCGGCTTTGTGAATCGCCTCGTTTATCTCATCCTCGGTCGCTTCGTGGAACATCGGCTCGATCTGCCGCCCTGTGGACGGGTCCACCGCGGAGAAACGGCTCTCGCCTTTTTTGGAGAGCGTGCCGCCGATGTGGTTGCTTCCGGTCAAATTCATCTCTTCCCCCGTTCATTCGACCGTGTTGGTCAGAGTGCCGATCGGCGCGATCGTGATCCGTATCACATCGCCGCTCTGCAGGGTGAAATCGCTGGATGGGACAATGCCCGTTCCCGTCATCACCAGGCACCCCTGCGGAAACGAGCACTCGCGGTACAGATACGTCACCAGGTCCTCGCGCTTGCGCCGCATCTGATGGATCGCCACCTCCCCATTAAAAACCCCTTCTCCGGCGCGGTGGATCTCCATATGGATCATCGTCTCCGGCGGCAGCGGCTCCTCGGTCACATACAGGCATGGCCCGACCGCCGCGCAGCCGTCATATGTCTTCGCCTGCGGCAGATACAGCGGGTTTTCCCCCTCGATACTGCGGGAACTCATGTCATTGCCGACCGTGTAGCCGACGATCTTCCCCGAAGCGGTCACCGCCAGCGTCAGTTCCGGCTCCGGCACATTCCAGGTCGAATCTTTCCGAATACGCACCGTACCGCCCGTCCCCACCGTTCGGTAGGCTGTCGCCTTGAAAAAGATCTCGGGACGCTCCGCTTCGTACACCCGCGCGTAGAAATCACTGCCGCCCGCCGTCTTCGACTCCTCCTGCCTGCCGACCATACTCCGGTTGTACGTCACGCCGCACGCCCAGATCTCCTGACTTCCCATCGGCGCCCGCGGGTCCGCAAGGACCTGCTCCTTTGCCTCCGGGCTTGCCGCGACTGTCCGGACCAAGGCTTGCAGCTTCGCGTAAAGCGAATCATCATTGACAAACCCATCCCAATCCGAATCCTCCACAGCATAAAAAGAAGCGTCCGCTTCCACAACAATACCCCGCCCGGTTTTATATAGTTTCATTGTTTCTCGTGATGCCGACAGATTATGGCCGGCGTCTCCTCCTGCGGAAATAGAAAGTGTGGAGATAGGGAACGAGATTCGACCAGAGATCAGCAGAGGTGAACCAAGCCGCTTCCGGCTATCCTAGGTGTTGACCCTGCCGCCACCCGTCAGCGTGTTGCCATTTCGCCGTTGGCACTTTATTTTACTTGACACAGAAGAACTAAAACTTAGTGCCAAGTGAGAACGCGGGTGCCGGTTCGAACGGAATAAACTCTAGTAGTTTAGCAATATCGGGCCATGAAGGATGAGATTCAGAAATATGTACCTCTAAGCCTGCGTTGAACTTAATTTTTCTTCCCTGAGTTGCATTACCTTTAGGAGGGCCAAAGATCATGAAGCCAGAAACAGCAACAGCGTCTTTTAAATCGACGATCAATAGCTTTTTGCTTGCAGGACAGTAGACTTGCAACAAGCTTCCCGAAATACTGTACTGGTTAAGAAAAAGCCAGGTTGATTGCGTAAGACGCACCGTTATACATAACGCAACAGTGGCGACCATCGCAACTGCAAATAGGCTGCCTATGATGATGTCGTGGCTTTTGTGTACTAAGTCAGTTAACTGGTTTACGAAAAAGAAAACTGATCCTAAAAGTAGGAATATACCAAGGCACAAAACCCCAATCGGCATTGCCCTTAAAAAGACAGAGTACTTTTTTGCCATGTTTATTCTCCGGGTGGCCGAAAGAAGTTGGCACCGGCCTCCCCATCGGACATAGAATGCCCACGATAATGTTATAGCCAACAACCGCAGCCTCCGCACGTTCAACTTGACCGAGTGCCCCACCAGCTCCACCAGCTACCGCGCCAAATAAAGTTCCAATAACTGCCCACCAGCACCACCGCTAAAGTAGCCATCAATGCCACCTATAATGGCGCCAAGCACAGCACCCGCAATTGGCCCTAACAGAGCCGCAGCTGCAGTGTGGCCTCCTACCAACGCTCCGCATCCAAAGGTGGACCAAGACCAGTCACCGGATATTATGCAGTTCATCAGGCCACCTACTATTGCTCCAACAGCGATGCCGGCAACATCCCACCAGAATTTGCCGTCAGGGTCGAGACGGTTGACGGGATCGTTTCCACAATATGCGAACCAGTTATTTCCCTGTGGAGCGGGGTCTTGGCTCTCAAACCTC
>JACMJB010000369.1 GCA_014380815.1 Armatimonadota bacterium | reverse complement strand
GGCAGGGGTCGTTCGGACCGACTTTCGGAACGGCGGTGGTCTTTTGCTCGGAGGCCGCCATCGCGGCGGCGAGAAGCGCACCCTGACCGACATCCAGGATGGGCGTCACACCCGGCGGCAATTCGACCGGGTTTCCGTCCTCGTCCACATACACCGGCTCGGCCCCGTCTTCGCCGTCCAGCAGCGTCATCGGACCAAACTGCTGCATCTGCTGGAAGAAGTCGTCCGGCATCTGCGGCTGGTTCAGATCTACCTGGGCCATGAACAGATTTCGCGCGACATCGCCCTGAATCCCCGCCTGCATCCGCTCGAACAGCAGGAGGGCTTCTTTTTTGTACGCGACCAGCGGGTCCACCTGACCGTAACCCCGCAGACCGATCCCCTCGCGCAGATAGTCCATGTTTGTCAGGTGGTCCACCCAGGCGCGATCAATCTCACGCAGGGTGATATGACGCTCTATTTCGCGCATCAGCTCCGACCCGAACTCTTCTTCCTTCGCGGCATACGCATCATCCGCAATGGCATGGAGACGCTCGCGAAGTTCGGTTTTGCCCAGGGCGGAAAGCTCTTCTTCGGAGGCGAAGTTCGGAAGCGGGAACGTGCTGCTCAGGTTTTCATACAATCCCGCGCGGTCCCACTCCTCAGTCGGGACGCTGTCGGGGCAGTACAAGCCGAGAGAATCGTCAACGGCGTCGTGCAGGTAGCCGTTCAGGGTCTCGCGCAGATCCGCCCCGTCGAGGACTTTGCGGCGCTCCCGATAGATGACCTCGCGCTGAACATTCATTACATCGTCGTATTCCAGAACATGCTTGCGGCTGTCGAAGTTGAACTGCTCGACCTTCTTCTGGGCACGCTCGATCATCTTGGACAAAAGCGGCGTATCCACCGCCTGGTCCTCTTCCCACTGACGCATCAAAAGCGAGTTTGAGCGGTCGCCAAACACGCGCCACAGGTAATCTTCGAGCGAGACATGGAACTTGGACGCGCCGGGATCGCCCTGACGGCCCGCACGGCCTCGCAGCTGGTTGTCAATGCGCCGCGACTCGTGGCGCTCAGTTCCCAGTATGTACAGACCCCCCAGTTTCTTAACTTCCTCGCGCTCTCTGGCGATATCGTGGGGCTGCTCGGCCTCCTCGTTCAGCGAGATCGTGCCTGCTCCGGCGGGTCCCAGTGTCTCGGGATCGGCGGCGGCATCGTTCTTGCCGACCACATGGGCGATAGACATCGGCCCGCGCTGCTTACCGCCGCGCCGGTAGCTCAGATCAATCACCCCGCCGCTCTCTTCGCCTTTATAGTGAGTCCCGCCCAGAAGAATATCCACACCGCGCCCGGCCATGTTGGTCGCAATAGTGATCGCCCCCTTGCGCCCGGCCTCGGTGATGATTCGGGCCTCCTGTTCATGGTATTTCGCGTTGAGAATATTGTGTGGAATTCCGTGCTCTAGTGCACTATAAAGACGCTCACGTGGTCTTCCTGGCTCGATGTTCATGATCTCGCTGAGGGTGTCTACAGTGCCTTTGTCGAGCATTTTAAGGGACACCCCCAGTTCCTTGGCGACCGGGGCCAGCTTCGGGACTGTCAGGTTGTCCAGCGGGGAGTTGAGCAGCTGGCTCATGGCGGCGTACTTATCGCCCAGGCTTTTGCGCTCGGCTTCGAGCTTGCCGCGCAGCAGGTGGATCGCTCCCAGCACTTCGAGGGCTTGAAAGGCGAGGCGCGACGAGACCCGCTCACTGCCCTCGATAGAGCGGGTTCCGACTAGGACCGGCTGCTCGCGGCACCAGAGCTGGACCAGTTCGGTGATGATGCCTCGGAGCTTGGCCTCCTCGGTCTTGTAGATAATATCGGCGCGGTCGCTGCGCTGGACGGGTTTGTTAGTCGGGACCTGGACGACATCGAGCGCGTAGATCTTGCGGAACTCTTCTTCCTCGGTCTTGGCGGTACCGGTCATCCCGGCGAGCTTTTTGTAGAGCCGGAAATAGTTCTGGATCGTGATCGTCGCCATGGTCATCTGCTCGTTCTCGATCTCGATGCCTTCTTTAGCCTCGACTGCCTGGTGGAGACCATCGGACCAGCGGCGTCCGAACATCAGGCGACCGGTGAACTCGTCCACGATCACGACTTCGGGCTTGCCTTCCCGGTTCGGGCGCACGACGTAATCGCGGTCCTTGACAAAAACGGCGTGGGCTTTGAGTGCGGCGACCGCGTGCTGCAGTTCCGCGAGCGTCTCCAGCGACGAAAGGTCCTCGACACCAAGCGCCTGCTCGACCTTGGTCATGCCCTGTTCGGTGAAGGTCGCGGACTTCGCCTTTTCATCCACGGTGTAATCTTTTTCGTCGGTCTCGGTGTCGTACTTGTCCTTCTTGGTCTCCCCCCGCTCCAGCTGCGGGATGATCCTGTCCATCACCTGGTAAAGGTCGGAGGACCGCTCGGCGGTGCCGGAGATAATCAGTGGGGTCCGGGCCTCGTCAATCAGGTTGGAGTCACACTCGTCCACGATGGCGAAAAAGTGCCCGCGCGACTGCGAGATCATCTCCTGGGACGGGGCCATGTTATCGCGCAGGTAATCGAAACCGAACTCGGACGAGGTTCCGTAGGTGACATCGCACTCATACGCCTCGCGCCGGTTGTGGGTCTGGCGGGCGTGCTTGTAGCGGGCATCAAGACCATCCGCGGAGGGGTCGTCGTAGGTCGGGTCATACAGGAAGGTCCCGCCGCCGTCGCCCGTCTCCGGCGAGGACCCCTGCAGGATCCCGACGGTCAGCCCCAGAGAATGAAAGAGCGGCCCCATCCAGACGGCATCGCGCTTGACCAGGTAGTCGTTGGCGGTGACCAGGTGGACGCCGCGCCCGGCGATGGCGTTCAGGTAGGTGCCAAGGGTGGACATGAGGGTCTTGCCCTCGCCGGTTTTCAGTTCGGAGATACGCCCGTCGTGCTGGACCATGCCGCCGATGAGCTGCACATCGAAGTGGCGCATTCCCAGAGTTCGGCGCGCGGCCTCGCGGCAGGCCGCAAAGGCTTCGGGCAGGACGGCATCAAGGGCGCGGTTATAGCGCTCGGTCTCGTCCTTGGGCGCTAGCCCTTCGGTATCGCCCACCTCGGCGGTCACGCGTTCGCGGAATTCCGCCGTCTTGTTTTTCAGTTCCTCATCCGAAAGCTTCTCGAACTGGGGTTCGAGCGCGTTGATCTTATCCACGATTTTGCGGTAGCGCTTGATGTCGCGCTCATTGGCGTCAAAGAGTGATTGAAAGAAACCCATTTTTGTTTTTGCCTAGATTAAAAGAGTGTGCGGTGAACCCTCAAGCCCATCGCCTACAGACTCACCCCCCCGCCCCTTCTCTCGCAGGCGAAAGAGAGGAGTCTGAGGGCAGAACGTCTGCGGCTTCGTGCCGGAATGGGTCCGGGGACAGAGCGAGAAACGATTGTGAGGTCTAGGCAAACGGGGGAGCGCGAGGGGATGCGGGGCTCACGACGAAGCGCGAACGGAGGGTTTCCGCCGGGGTTGGCCCGGCGAGGCCGGGGCCATCGTCGGGGACCAGAAGAACGGTGCGGGGCCGCAGGGTGACGAGGAGGGCGTCGGCGGCGAGGTGTGCCGCCGCGCCGTGTTCGCCATCCTTGCCCTCGCGCAGGTTCTGGAGTTGAGAGCGCAGCGTGGAGGCGGCGCGCAGGATTGCGTCTTCGTCCTCTTGGGCTGAGCGGCGCGGTGCGGTCTCCGGTGCCTGCCGCGTGGTCGCGTCGCTGCCGGTCGCACTGTTGGTGGCGTGCCCGTTCTGCGGCATCGCCTGGAGGAGGGCATGCAGAAGCGCGGCTCCGGTCATGGGCGACAGAAGCAGTGCGGACAGCAGCACGACCGAGATCGTGCCCCAGGCGGGCTGGCGATGCGCGAAGCGGCTCATGGTTAAAGGTGGCTGATAGGAAGCACG
>JACMJB010000368.1 GCA_014380815.1 Armatimonadota bacterium | reverse complement strand
CGCCTACGGGATGGTCGCCGCCGCTGCCGCGACCTCGGAGGGCGATGCGCACGTTTATGCGTTCGATGTCATCACCGGGGCGCCGATGTGGGAGCCGTATCCGCTCACCGCACCGGTTTACCCGGATCGCGGCGGCGTTGCTATCGCGGACGGCAGACTCTTCGCCGCCGACGTCAACGGCGTCGTGGTCTGCCTGGATGTGCTGCGCGGCACACGGCTCTGGGAGACCCAGCTCGATGGCGCGGCGCGGGTGTATGGCGCGGTCGTGCCGACCGGCACGGGCCTGCTTCTGATCAGCGCGGCGGTCCCGGATGGGACGGGGTGCCTGTTTGTTCTGGAGAGCGAGACCGGGAAAACCCGCCATCAGACGCCACTTCCAGGTCCTAGCGACTCTGCCCCCGCTTTCGCCGAGGGCCGTGCGTTCGTCCATACAGACGGCGGTGATCTGATCTCCATTGAGGTCGCGACCGGAAAAACGCTCTGGACGGTTCGCTGCGCCCACGTGGACGATCCGGCGACCGGAACCGGATTCGACGCCGCCCCGGTACTCTACGAGGGCCAGGTCTACTCGGCCTCGGCGACCGGCACTGTCTGGCGGCATGAGGCGGCGACCGGCACGGAGGGATGGCGCCTGGCGGTGACGAACGCGCCGCTCGCAGGCACCCCCGCGCACGACGGTGCGCTGCTGTACCTGCCTGCGGATGACGGCGTCCATCTGGTGAGCGTGCAGGCGGGGCGGGCTGTCCGCCGCTACCCGACGCGCCTGCCCGTGCGCTCGGCCCCCATTCTTCTGGGAACGGCCCTGTTTTTCGGCGCGACGGATGGCGTCGTTTGGGGAGCGTTGCCGGGCCGGACTCTTGAACGCCTTTACGAGACAGGGACGACCGGCTCCCAGATCATCGCCGCGCCCGCCGCGAGCGACGGGGCGTTATTTGTCGCCGCAACCAACGGCGTGCTATATGCGTTAAACGTGGGATAGCGCGAAACGTGGGATAACGTAAGAGGACAATCCGGGAGCGGTCTAGGGACGGCCTGCCCGCCGCCCCTTGTCGGTGCAGTCGTTCCCACTAACATTACCTTATGACCTCAGCCGAGACGGACAACCAGATTCTCAGCCTGTTCGAGGGCGCGGGGCCGGTGGAGACGCCGACACCCGGTGCGAAGGCATGGCTCGCCCGTGATTCGGCGACCGACGGGAAACCGGTGCTGATCAAACGGGTGACGGCAAATGTGGGGCGGGGGCGGGCCACCGGGGCGCTCTCCCTGCTTCACCCAAGCATCGTGAGGACGCGCCGCTGGCTCGCCGACGGCAGCGCGCTCTATGTGGTTCGGGATGTGATCCGAGGACGAAACCTTCGGCAGAGCCTTGCCGCCGCCGACTCTACCCGTCAGAACGCCGAAGCGGTCCGGCGCCTGCTGCTGCCGATCTTGGACGCTCTGACTTATGCCCACGCCCAGAGCTTCCCCCACGGCGGCATCTCGCCGGAAAATATCCTGATCGCCGAAGATGGCACGGCAAGGCTCAGCGACTTCGGCAGCATTGATCCGCGCGCGCCGCACCATCTGCGGGTCTACGGGGGGGCGCTGACCCCCCAGGCAGACATCACCGCGCTCAGCAAAGTGATCGCCTCCTTTCTGCCGACCACCGGGGCTTTTGCCAGCATGGTCGTGCGGGGCCGGATCGAGGGGATCCTTGGCCGCTGTGATACGCTTGCGGATCTGCGCGAGGCCCTGAACGCGCTGGAAAGGCTTGCCGTCGCCCCGCGCCCGGAGGCCCCCTCGGTCCCGCGTCTTGCCCCGAACAGCGCGGCGACCTCACGGACATCGCTGCCGACAGCGACTCTTCGCGGCGCTTCCAGCCCGGGCAATGTCGCCCCGAGCGGCGCGCTGCTCTGGAAACAGGACAACGGACCACCACGCATCGCACCAGGCGGCGGCGGGGTCGCTCAGCTGCTTCTTTCCAATCGGGGAAAAGGGGTGCTGACGGTTCGGATGATCGCCACCCAGCATGCCTGGCTCAATGTCCGCCCTCTCGACCTGCCACTGACCATTCCCGCTGGGGGGGAGGCGCGGGTGCCGTTCGTGGTTTCAGCGGCGCGGCTCGCGCCGGGCGAATACCGCAGCGAGGTGTATCTTTCTGCCAGCGCGGCAGACAGCGCACAGGGCGGAGAGGTGCAGAATCTTTCGGGAGGCTGGTTTCGTCACACCGCTGAGATACGAATTGTCGTTGAAGGGGGGAAGTACCGGTAAAATAGGTAAGTATGCAGTCATATTCCTCATTTCATTGTTTCCTCCTTGCCGTCTTGCGGCTCACCGCCGCGCTCTTTGCGGTGCTGCCCCCTCTGCTTGTCCATGCTCAGGAGGAGACGGGCGAGGTCGCGGAACTGGTCCGTGAGGCTGGAGCAGTCAAAGATAAGACGGTTATCTTTGTTTTCGATGTCTCCGGTTCCATGCGCGGCGACGATCTGCGCCGGGTCCGCGAGACTACCATCGGTGTGCTGCGCGAGGGAACCGGAACGGGCGACCGCGTGGTTCTCTTCACCTTCGGCACGGACACGAAGAAGGTATTCGATAAAACCCTGGAGTCCCCAGCGGATAAGACCGAATTGATCCAGCAGGTGCCGTCTCAGCCCCAGGAGGGCGCGGGAACGAATATCCGGCGTCCCCATCACGAAGCGCTCAAGATTCTGGAGCAGACACAGCCGCGTCCCGGTTTTGTGATCCTGCTGACGGATAGCTTCAACGACGAGCCAAAGCCCGCGGACCCCGCCTATCCTGACTACCTGCGCTACTACACGCCCGGCGGTCAGCTCACCAAGTATCCGGATACGCCCGAGAACCGGGACTACGAGCGGCTTTTGCGCAAGCTGTATGTGCCGGAAAAGATCAAGGCGTTCGGGGTGGGAGTGCAGATTGACCCCGGCGGACGCCCCATAGAGCGGCTGCCCAAGGCCGCACCTTCGGCGCAAAGCCTTCCCGCCACTCCCCTGGCGTCAGCGCCGGAGCGAGAAGAGAAGCCTGCCTCGGCGCTGCCATGGATTCTGCTGGGTGTGGCGGCGGTTCTTGTCGCCGTGGCCGCCCTGGTGGTCGCGCCGCTTTTGAAGGCAGCCTCGTTTCGGATCAGCGGCGGCCAGTCGGGAGCGAAGGATTTCAGCCTGAAGAGCGGACAGGTGGTTCGGATCGGCGGTAAGGGGGCGAGCTTCGCCGGGGACGCCTACCCCCTGCCGGGCATTGAGGAGACCGTCGCCGAGATTCGCGGGGGCCGGGGTGGTCTCCGCCTTGTTCCCACGGCGGCAGTCTTCGGCGGGAAAGCGGCAACGGTCCCCGCGCCTGCCCCCGGGGGAGGCACCCCCCAGACCGGTCCGCGTGTCTTTCATAACGGGCTTCTGCTGGAAAAGGAAGAACCGCTGGCTTTCGGCGACGAACTGCGGGTGTCCGCCCCTGATCCCTCGAGCGGGGGCGTGGCGCGTGAGTTCCGCTTGAAGCTGGAAGACCCCCGAAAAACGTTTTGACGGAGACAACCGACCAAATGGATGGGTACGAGACTACATGCCAATGATCCTGAGACTGCGCTCTAGCGCGCGCTTTTTCTTCTGCTTTCTTGCCGCTCTGCTTCTGCTTGGCGGGTCCGCGGCGGTCGCGGTGCCACCGACGCTGACCGAGGTTCCTGGCGACGAACTGAAGAATACCTATAAAGCGGGCAACAACGTGACGTTTCGCCTTAGCTACAAGGACCCGGACGGCGACCGAATCAAAAAAGCCCAGTTCATTGATGAGTCCGGGGGAGCCTCGCAGGACTACAAAACCCTGGAAGGCGGAACGGCCGATACCGGTCAGACCATCGTCTGGGAGGTGCGTGGCGGTTTCGATAAGGGCGGACATAAAGGCTACTTCCTGGTCACCAACAGTGTCGGCGAGGAGGTACGCTTCCCCGAAGACCCCGATCGCCGGTACACCTTCACGGTCGCGAGTGTCGCCGATAAGTGGATCGTGACCGGCATCGGAGTCCTGGTCGGGCTGCTGTTTATTCCGTTTCTCATTTATCTGATCGCCCGGTCCGCAAATAAGCGCGGCAACCCATCGAGTGCCGCGCGAATCGGGCTGCTGATCGGCATTTTTGCCGCGCTCGCGATTTTTATCTATGAGTTTATCGGCGTCTACGATCCGCTGATCCTGGCAATGGGTGGCGTCGCCGCGCTCGCACTGTTTATCATCGTTTTGACACGTCGTTAATGCCGCACGGAGGCAGCAAGCATGGAAATTTACCCGCGTGACCTGGGAACAGAAAATTACCTCGGGATTCTGCGCCGCCGCCTGTCTCCTATCGCCACGCATCCAAACTCGCCGGGTACGAACGCGATGGCTTCGTCGCAACAGGAGCCGAAACGGGTGCGCAGTCGGCGGGTCAAGCGCTACTGGACGCGCGGGTTGAATCTGACGGAGGCGGAGACGGAAAAGGTCAGCTCTCTCGTTTGGAACAGCGTACCAGGGGGAGTGGCACGGGTAATCAGTCTTATCTTTTCGATCTATCTGGGAATCGGGGCGGCGGCCACTCTGGCGGGCGGGGCATATTCGGTGACACTGATACTCTTTCTCGCCTGGGTGGCGCTCATTTTCGGGATGATGGCCTCACCCCGGCAGGCACTGCGAAAAGCGCATCAGCGGGCGCTGGATACGATGGAGATCGAGAGCCTTCTCCCGACCACGCGGGGGCGTCTGGAAACGACCTACCTGAATCTGGTGCGCGATGCCCGTCAGACGGAGGTTCCTTCCGCCGCCGCTCAGGAAGATATTCGGGTCGCTCTGCGAGCGATGGGCGAGACGATCACCCAGCTTCCCGCCGAGCCGGTTCGCCCACAGGATGCCGACACGCTCGCCCAGAACGCGCATGCCTTGCGGGACCAGGCAGCGGCGGAGACGGACGCTGTGGTTCGAGATTCGCTGCTGCGTCAGGCGGTAACTCTCGAAAAGCAGATGGGGAGCGCGAACGCCTCGGCGAAATCCGCCCGCCGCGCCCAGGCCCTGCGCCGCGAAGTGCGTGTCCAGATGGACGCCCTGCGCTCTGCGCTTCTTTCCTTCAACGACGGCGCGCTTGCCGCCCAGCAGACCGGCGCGGTGACGACCGCCCTCAGCGATGCGATGCAGCAGGTCGCCACCGAGGCGCAGGCGGTCACGCTGGCCCGCCAGGAACTCGCCGATCAGGAGATCGCCGGGCTTTTGGGGACCCCGCCGGTCGCGCCGGTCGCACGGCCCGCGGCTCAGCCCGTGGCAAAGCCTTTGCTGACGCCGCAGCAGCCGGTCGCGGAGACGCCGCCTCAGCAGCAGGTCGGTCAGGGACGGCAGTGGTGGCGGAACACCTAGGAAACGTCAGAATGCG
>JACMJB010000367.1 GCA_014380815.1 Armatimonadota bacterium | reverse complement strand
GTCGGCCGGTTCGAATCCTGCCGCAAACTTCCCGTTAGCGCCTTGAAACTCCCTGTAAACAGACATAAAAATAGCTCCCTCTATGCGTAAAGCCGCGCCTCAAGATAGCTGAGGCACGGGCCAATGGCGAGTTACCCGATTGCGGTTTATTTTGTCTGGGTCTTGCACTTTCCACGGAACAGGCAGTATGATGCTTTAACCAGTTGCACCCGGGAAGAACCAGTTGCAACCGATTTCCGCCGAAGGCGACGAAACCAATGCCGCAGCTCGAAGAGACGATCCCCCATAACCTCAGCAACTCGGAAGACCGCGCCAGTGCCGCCGTCGTCGCTCTAAATAAAGGCACAAAGCACGCGGCACTGACCAAGCTGCTGCGAGATCTGGTTATGACCCTGCGACCTGGTGACCGTCTTCCCGCTCGTGATGAGCTGATGCGGCAGTATAAGGTGTCAGACCGTACCGTTCTGCGCTCCCTGGAAGATTTGCAGCGGGCTGGCTGGATCGTCCGCCGCGCGGGAAGTGGCACTTACGTCACTGACCCACGGGAGCGGGAGGGGGCGTCCGCTGCGGAAGCGGAGGCTGGTGTCCAAACCATCGCGGTTTTCGCCCCGCACTCACCCTCCGCCTTTTACCTGCCCTCATACCTGAGTTTGTGCGTGAACCTGATCGCAGCCGAGCTGGATGCCGAGGGCTTCTCCCTGACTTGCCGCGTGGTTCGCGGTCAGCCGACAGCAGAAGATCTGCAGGCGGTCGAGTCCCTGCGTCCCCGGGGAATCGTCCTGATGGGATACCGTTTCGCGGAGGCCGCGGTCAGCCTGATTGCGCGCGGGCACCGCGCCGTGGTCCTGGGATCGCCCCCCGCGCACACCGACCCCGTGGTTCCCTGCGTCTACACGGATCACGAAGTCGGTGGATACTCCGCCGCGCGGTATCTGCTCGATCTGGGACACCGCCGCCTAGCCTTTGCGTTCAATGAACAGATGAGCTACGCGCCCGCCGATCATCCGCGCTGGGCCGGACATCAGCGCGCCCAGGACGAACTACGCCGCAGAACCGGCGAGCGCGTCTCAGACACGACCATTGATCGCGTGGCGCTCGCTGCCTGGCGCGAAGATGCCTCGCTCGCCGCCGCGTACTTCCGCAGGCCCGATGCGCCAACGGGAATCGCGGTCTGGAACGACAGCGTCGCTATCGTACTGCTGGGGATTCTGCACCGGGCTGGTCTGCGCGTCCCGGACGATGTCTCCGTGATCGGTTTCGATGCCATGCCGGAGGGAGAGGACAGTGTGCCGTCCCTGACGACCGTTGACCAGCACATTCACTGGCAGATCCAGTCTGCGCTGCGCCTTCTGACACGCCCGGCCCCACCGCCGCCACAGGCGATCATCACCCTGCCGGAACTGAAACAACGCGCCTCCTGTCAGCCACCACCGACAGCGACCGCCCCAACCTCCGTGGTGTGAGATTTGACCGCCCGTTCCTGAAAGGACACCTCCGATGCTGTTCCACAACCCGCGCCGCTGCCCCGTCTCCACCGCAAGTGATCGCTCCGTAAGACTGGCGAGAGTATCCGCTTTTACGCTGATTGAGCTTCTGATCGTGATCGCGATCATTGCTATTCTCGCCGCAGTCTTGTTCCCTGTCTTCGCCCAGGCCCGCGAGAAAGCCCGGCAGGCCGCCTGTTTGAACAATCTCAAGCAGATCAGCACCGCGACTCTTATGTATGTCCAGGATCATGATGAGGCATTTCCGCATCGCACCTGGAACGGCGGCGCGGGGGCCTGCTTTGACCCCACTCCGCTTGGAGTTCAGGCAGGGACCAGCAACCCGTACTGCTCATCCCTGACCTGGTATTCGCAGATCCAGACCTATCTGAAAAACAATGGGGTTTACCAATGCCCCAGTGCGCCAGGGCCAAGCCGCAATTTCAACCGAAATACCAACCCTTTCGGGGTCCCGATCCCGATCAATTACGCGATCAATGACTTGATCCATTCCTACACGCCGGACAATTTTGCTCCGGATGCGCCGAACCGAGGGCCGGTCGCCATGGCGGCGATGTCTGTCCCGGCCAGCACCTATTATCTCGCCGACTCCAACGTGGAAACGATGAACACCTACTGGATGGATCGGGTGCGCCTGGCAAACCTCAGGAACGGAGAACTTGGTCAGACCTGTGATCCCACCAAGCCCTATTACAGCCCGACACTTGCCGCGAAACCGGGTCTGATCTCCAATGCCCGGCACCAAGGCGGGGTAAATATGGTCTACGCGGACGGGCATGCCAAGTACCGACCGCTCACGCTGATCTCCTGTGTTCGTGGTAGCATCGCTTCCGAAGGCCCAAATCTGTGATGCGCTCCTGTTTCGTGCCGCGCGTCTCAGCACTGCTTGGCGGTGCCGCGGCGCTGATCGCCCTCTGCGGCAGCGCGGCGGCGCAGGGCATGCCACCTGCTGCCACGCCGGCAAAAGAAGGCTTCTTCCCATTCGTGATCCCGTGGGACGATGCCGCCTCAGGAGCCGAGGGATCAGTGACCGATGTCTCGTACCTGAACGCCAAACCGGCGGGACTCAACGGACGGATCATCGTTCGAAACGGGCACTTTGTCGAGACGAAGACCGGCACGCGCGTCCGGTTTCTGGGGACGAATTTTTCCTTCGCGGCGAACTTCCCTCGTCATGAGGACGCCACAAAGATCGCTGCCCACCTTGCAAAGCTGGGCATCAACATCGTCCGTATCCATCACCATGATGCCGACTATGGCCTGCTCTGGGACAAGAGCCAGCCCAACCACCAGCAGATAGCCCCGACTTCGCGAGATCGGCTGGACTTCCTGATCGCCGAACTGAAGAAAAACGGGATCTATGTAAACCTGAATCTCCATGTCAGCCGTAAATTCACGGCTGCCGATGGCTTTCCTGCAAGCGTCGAGCAGATCGCCCTGGCCTACGACAAGCGAGTGGACAATTATGATCGCCGTATGATCGAGCTGCAAAAGCAGTTCGCGCGGGATTACCTGACCCACATCAACCCCTACACGAAGCAGTCCTATGTCGCGGACCCGTGCGTAGCAATGGTCGAGATCAACAACGAAAACTCGCTGGTAGATCAGGCCGCAGAAAACCTCAGTGCGGGTCTGAGCGATCTGCCGGAACCGTTTCAGGGCGACCTGGCAGCGCTCTGGAACCAATGGCTGCGCAAAAAGTATCGGACCGATACCGCCCTGCGAGATGCCTGGAGAGCCGGAGTGACGCCGCCCGGTCCCAGCCTGGTGAATGGGGCGTCCCGGTGGATTCTGGAGCGGCAGGGATCCTCTGTCGCCGCGCTGACCTCTGCCCCCGCCACCGGTGCTGAAGTCTCCGCCACTGGCCCTGAAGCCGCGCCGCCGGTAGCCGCTACGGTCCGCGCCGTGGATGGCACAGACTGGCATATCCAGGCGCAGCTAACCGGTCTCGATCTCAAGGAAGGGGCCAATTACACCCTCCGTTTCCGCGCGAAGGCGGATACAGTCCGCCGCCTGAAGATCAACGCCGGACTGGATCAGGCGGACTGGAGGCGCGTCGGCATGGAGGCCGACGCCTCCCTCGGCACGGACTGGCAGACTTATCAGTATACGTTTGCCGCCTCTCAGGTGGTCCCCGGACATTCCCGGATCGCTTTTGTTCTGGGCGACCAGATCGGCACCATCTCGCTCCGCGATGTCTCTCTTCGGCCCGGCGTGGACGCCGCGCTGGCGGCCCCGGCGGGAAGCCTGACCGATGCGACCGTAAGGATGCCACAAACTGGTACGGCCCTGGTGCGCCGGGACTGGCTGCATTTTTTGTCCGACACGGAGCGCGCGTATGCCGACGAGATGCGGGGGTACCTGAAGGCGACGCTGGGTGTCGCGTCCCCGATCATCCACTCGCAGATCTCCTGGGGAGGGGCGGCGGGGCTGTACCGCGAAGCCGAAATGGATTTTGCCGATAACCACGCCTACTGGAACCATCCGAACTTTCCGGGCAGATCGTGGGACCCCAAGAACTGGACCATCGCAAACCGTCCTATGGTCGGGGATCTTGCCACTGGCGGCAGGGGAACGCTGCTCGGTCTCGCGGAGTACCGGGTAGCGGGGAAGCCCTACACGATCAGCGAGTACAATCAGCCTGCGCCCAGCGACTTTCAATGCGAAATGGTGCCGGAGATCGCGGCTTTCGCTGCTGCGCAGGACTGGGACGCACTCTTTCTCTTTGACTACGGCGGCTACGGGGCGGGCGCGCCCAGCGACCGCATCCAGGGCTTCTTTGGAATCGGCAGCAATCCCGCGAAGGCCGCCTTCCTGCCTGCCGCCGCCCTGCTGTTCCGCGAGGCTCGAATCGCGCCGCTGACAGCCGCGAAGACCCTTGATCTGACGGCGGCAGCTCTGCGGGACGGTGTTCCCCTGGCGAAGCTCTGGCTGCGGGCGGCGCCGGAGACCCCAGTAGAGCGTCTGGGGATTCGCCATTCGGTCCGTCTTGCTGCCACCGGACGGTTGGCAAAGGGACCTGCTGCTCATTCGGGCGCCGCCGCGGCGTCACCGGTCCGGGTCACCAATGAAGCGGGTGGCAGGTTCACGGTGGCCACGGGGTCGGTGGGCGCGAGCGCGGGCTTTCTGGGTGGTGGCAGCGAGGTCCGCCTCGGATCAGCGCGTATCCAGGTGGCCTCGTTTGGAAACAACTTCTGCGCCCTGACACTCACGCCGCTGGATGCGGACACGAGATCGCCATCCCTTTTGCTGACCCTGGTCGGCAAAGTGGAAAACGCCAACATGGGCTGGAACGGGCGCCGCACCAGCGTCGGGAACCAGTGGGGAACTGGCCCCTCGCTCGCGGAGTTTGTCCCCGCGACGGTCACGGTGCCCGCGCCGCCAGGAAGCCTCGTCTGGGCGCTGGACGCGACGGGCAGGCGGTCGCGGGCCATCCCCGTCACCTTCGCGGGGGGGCTTCTGACCTTCCGGACCGATGCTGCGGCCCGCACCGTCTGGTACGAGATCGCCCGCGCGAAATAAAACGCCCCGCTGCCCACTCCTGCCGTAACGAAATGCCCTGCCACCGCGTTTAAGCAGGTATGAACCCCTGGATCGCAGTCGCTCTAGCAATGGCGTCGGGCGGGCTGTTCGCCGTCGCGCTGCCGCCTTTCGATCAAGAATGGCTCGGCTGGCTGGCGCTCGCCCCGTTGCTTCTCGCGGTCACTGTCCCGAAGCGGCGGACCCTTCATGCGCTCGGGCTGGGCCTGCTGACAGGGATCGTAGCGGGGATCGCGCAGGTCGGCTGGGCGAACGATGCCACAAGCCTGAACTTCGCGTACCTGCCGTTTATCTGGATCGGCCTGGTCTTTGGGGGGGTGGGGGCGCTCGCGGGGGCGGCGCGACAGCGGTGGCCCGGAGCGCATCCGCTGGCCTGGACGCTTTTTACCGCCTGCGCGGGCGTATCCGTGGAGTGGCTGACGACGCTCTCGCCGCTGCCGGTCGGGATCGCGCTCTGTCAATGGCGGGCGCAGGCCTTTCTTCAGATCGCCTCGCTCACCGGCATCTGGGGAGTCTCGTTCCTGCTCTGGCTGGTCAATGCCGCCCTGGCGGACCTGGCGCTTCGCCGCAAACCCCTAACCGTGCCGCTGACCGCTGCCGTTCTGCTGACACTGTCCGTGGGAATCTGGGGGGCGTTCCGGGCCACGAACTCTGCGCGCTCGGACGATGGCCCGTTCGCGACACTCGCGGCGGTGCAGGACTACAACGGCATTGATGGTGGGGACCCGAACGGGATGCGGAGCGGGGGCGGCGACGTTCCCGACATCGAAACGCTGATGCGTCAGGCGGCGGACAGAGGCGCGGAACTGGTGGTTGGGTCAGAGGAGGCGCTGGGAAGCGCGTTCGTTCCAAACGACGACCGTGACCACATCGCCCATCTTGCGCGGGAGAAGAAGCGGCACTTTGTGGTCGGTTATCAGCAGAGGGGGACCAGCGACAAAGACTTCAACTGCGCCGCCCTGGTCGGTCCGACCGGCAAGACGCTGGGGGTTCATCGTAAGGTACACCTGTTTCTCGGCGAAAAGAACGCCATCGAGGCCGGGCAGGGAGCGACGGTTGTGGAAAGCGGCAATCCAAGATTGGGCAAAATCGGTCTGCTGATCTGCTTCGATACTTGCTGGACCGGGCTGACGCGAGCCGCCGCCGCGCGCGGGGCGAGGATCATCGCCGTCCCGAACTATGACCCGCCCGTCCATCATGCCACACTTCACCACCTGCACGCGGCCCTGATGCCGTTTCGGGCGGTCGAGAATGGGGTCGCACTGGTACGGGCGGACCCGAACGGCCTTTCGATGGTCGTGGACCCGTGGGGCAAGATCGCCGTGTCCGCGCCGATGTATCAGGCGAAAACCGTGGCTGCCACCGTTCCGCTCGCCACCGGCAGGGGCACCTTCTTCACCCGCTGGGGCGACTGGCTTGCCTACGGATGCGCGGGCGTCGTTGCGCTGGCCGCGGCGGCGGGCGTCGTCGGTGCGGCGGCCGCGTCTCCGAAACCCTGACCTCGAAGCAGATC
>JACMJB010000061.1 GCA_014380815.1 Armatimonadota bacterium | reverse complement strand
CCGGCGGCGGGCGGCCTGGTGGCGGGGGCGGCGGACGTGGTCCGGCTCCCAAGAAGACAGAGGATCAGACAGATCCTAAAGAGCAGGGCATCGAGGTTCAGGGAGTCATCTCCGAGAACCTGCCGAACGCCATGTTCCGGGTCAAGCTGGAGAGCGGGCACGAAGTCCTTGCGCACGTTTCCGGCAAGATCCGAATGAACTTTATCAAGATTCTGCCGGGCGACCGGGTACTTGTAGAGCTTTCGCCCTACGACCTGACGCGCGGACGTATTCTGTATCGCTATAAGTAGCGTTATTTCCGCGGGGCGATGCTGGTATCGCTCCCGCAAAAAATCCAACTCAGGTGTAGGGGCAAAGCCGATTCCGGGCTGCCCTGTGGAGATCTGAAAAGATGAAAGTTCGAGCTTCAGTCAAGAAAATTTGCGACAAGTGCAAGGTGATCAAGCGCGAAGGTGTCGTGCGCGTCATCTGCAAAAACCCAAAGCATAAGCAGCGGCAGGGTTAGGGGAGTAACGAGAAGTGGCACGTATTGCTGGCGTGGATCTGCCGCGCGACAAGAGTGTAGAGTACGCCCTGCCGGATATTTACGGCATCGGGTTATCGAGTGGTCGGCATATTCTGGCCCAAACTGGCGTTGACCCGCGAACGCGGGTCGCTGACCTGACGGAAGGCGAAGTTGCGAAACTTCGCGATGTGATCGAGCGCGAGCACCGTGTCGAGGGTGACCTCAGGCGCACCATCGCGCTGAACATCCGTCGTCTGCAGGAGATCCAGTCGTACCGTGGCATTCGCCACCGGCGCGGTCTGCCTGTACATGGACAGCGAACCTCGACCAACGCGCGCACCCGCAAGGGTCCGAAGCGCACCGTCGGCGCCAAGAAGAAGAAGAAGTAAACCTTCTTAAACAGGGACCAGAAGAACAACTATGGCACGTAAACCCACTCCGGCTCAGGCCGCACGCAGCAAGCCGAAAGCCCGCAAAAATATCGCGGTCGGTGTTGCGCATATTTCCAGTACCTTCAATAACACGATTATCACCCTCACCGATCTGAAGGGGGAGGCGATCTCCTGGGCATCGGCGGGCACCGTCGGTTTCAAGGGAACCAAGAAGGGGACGCCCTTCGCGGCCCAGCTTGCTTCCGAGGCCGCCGCGCGCCGCGCGCAGGATCACGGTTTGAAGCGCGTGGATGTTTTCGTCAAGGGGCCGGGTTCCGGTCGCGAGACGGCGATCCGGGCCCTGCAGTCCGCCGGGCTTGAGGTGAATGTCATCCGTGACGTCACACCGCTGCCGCACAACGGCTGCCGCGCCCCGAAGCGCCGCCGCGTCTGACGCGGCAGTATCATCAATTGGAGCCGGGGTCGCATTTGTGCTACCCCGGCTTCCGCGAAAATAAAACTCGTAAACCCATCGCGCGGGATGCGTGGATGGGGAGGAAGAGAGAGAAATGTCCAAGTCACCGAACTCGGTCAGCGGGGATGCCCGCTGCCGTCAGTGCCGCCGTGCCGGAGAGAAGCTTTATCTCAAGGGTACGCGCTGCTACACCAAGAAATGCGCGATAGAGAAGCGAAACTATCCACCGGGTCAGCACGGCAACACGGGTCGCCCTGCCAAGATCACCGACTACGGGATGCAGCTTCGCGAAAAGCAGAAGATGCGCCAGCTCTACCGCGTCCTCGAAGGCCCCTTCCGTACCTACGTTGACGAAGCCGTACGCCGCAAGGGGGTTACCGGCGCGAACCTGCTCCAGCTTCTGGAGATGCGCCTCGACAACGTGGTGTACCGCCTCGGTTTTGCCGCCTCGCGCGCCCAGGGCCGCCAGCTCGTCAATCATGGTCACTTCCAGGTAAACGGCAGACCGGTTGACATTCCGTCCTATCAGGTCCGCGCGAACGACACCATCGAGGTGGTAGAGGGCGCGCGCCGGATCCCGGTGATTCAGGATGCGATCGCGGGCGCGGGCAACCGAACTCCGTCCTGGCTTTCCGTAAACCCGAACCAGTTCTCCGGTAAGGTGCTCGCCGCGCCGCGCCGTGACGAAGTGGACAGCGACGTTTCGGAGCAGATCATCATCGAGTTCTACTCGCGCTGATTTCCGAGCTACTGCTTGGAGGAAGCGCAGTGTTTCGCTGTCGCCAAACGGTTTTCCGGTCTGGCGGCGGCATGGTTACGCGAGGAGTGGGACAAAAAATACTATGCTAATGACGGAAGCGGTGACACCGCGCATCGAGACGGCGGAGCAGAGCGATACCTACGGCAAGTTTACCGTCGAGCCACTGGAGCCGGGTTACGGCGTCACGCTCGGGAACTCGTTGCGGCGCGTTCTCCTGTCGTCCATTGTGGGCGCAGCAATCACCTCGATCAAGATTGAGGGCGTTCAGCACGAGTTTCAGACCATCCCCGGGATCAAAGAGGATGCGACCGAGCTTCTTCTGAACCTCAAAGAGCTGTTTGTCAAGATTTACGACAATCAGAACGGCGATGGCATTGTGGAAGAGGGTCCGCGCACGATCCGGATCGAGGCACGCGGTGCGGGCCGTATCACCGGAGCGGACGTCATTTGTCCGTCGGATATCGAGATCGCGAACCCGGAAGTATATATCGCAACCATTTCTGAGGAGACCGCCAGCCTCTATATGGAACTGACTATCGAGAAGGGGCGTGGCTACGTTCTGCCCGAAAAGTCGGTCAACCGGAACGAGATCATCGGTCAGATCCCGGTGCCCGCCGCCTTTGGTCCGATCCGCAAGGTGAATTACCAGGTGGACCCCACTCGCGTGGGAAATCGCACGGATTATGAGCGGCTTGTGCTGGATGTCCACACGAACGGAACGATCGCGCCCTCTGAGGCACTTTCCCAGGCGGCTCAAACGCTGTCGGAGTACTT
>JACMJB010000366.1 GCA_014380815.1 Armatimonadota bacterium | reverse complement strand
CGCCGCGCATCTGCAGCTGTCGCAGTCGTCGATCCGTTCCTACATGCGCCAGGGCAAGCTTCGCGCTTTCCGTGTGGCGGGCCTGCGTAAGGTGCTGATCCCGCGCGCCGAACTTCTGAAGCTGCTGGAGCCGACGGTCGGTGTCAGCGAAAACGGGAGCAATGCCTGAGAGCCGATAAGCGGGTCTAAAACGATCTGGCTGCCTCATCCTGTGGCTGCTGCGCGAAAACAATGGTCGTCTTCGTGCAGCAGCCCTTTATCGTCCACTGCCCCCTTCGGTGAGGGTCTGACCCGATCCAATGGTCAACGCGCCGCTATGGCGTCCACAAAAGCCTTAAGCGTTTTAGCGGATATAATGAACCTCAACTCGCTCAGCGGGACAGCGTCCTTGTTTATCACGGCTCCATTGTATTTCTCGCTCATCTGCCGGGCGGTCTGAAGGACGCGTTCCGTTGCGGCAGTGTCATTGTTACTTCTTGCCTCGCTCGCAACATGATTCAGGCCAATGAAGGTCAGGGTGTCCAGGCCGGGGAAGGTAACGTTGGTCTCCGGGAAGATCCAGGCGACAATCGTCGGCGCGGCGTATTTGACACTGAGAGGGACCAGAATCGGGGCGGTGTTGCCGCGCTCCAGTGAGGTCATCATGCCCGTGTAATCCTGCGCCGTAGCCAGAGCCGCCGCCAGGCAGTACCAGGCAAGCGCGTTCGACGACGCGTTCACCGCCTTTCGCAGTGCGTCGATAGTTTCCGGCGTCCGGGGTTCATACATGGCCATCGACGTCGCGTCGATCCCCTCCAGACACGCGACACGGAACCACAATGCGCCGTCGCGGGGACGCCGTTTCGCGGCTTCGGTCAGCAGTCTTCGCCCTTTTTCAAACAGCGGCTTATCGAAGCGGGTGGGAGGCAAAAAAGGGCTGTCCTTGTCCATCGCCGCGATCAGGCAGGCATCGGCGAGACCGAGGCGGCAGCTCTGATTGCCTGGCTGCAGTGTGACCGCGCGTTCCAGTGACGCGATAATTGCCTCCGGTCCCTGCGGAATGCCGTCTTTCGCGGGCCACGCCTCGGGGACCACCCGGCGCGGCAGAATCCACAAAACGAGCATCGTCCAGCCGCTGAGTGATTCCATCTCGGCCTGCGCTTCGGGGTTCGCTTCCGGGGGAAGAGCCGATGCGGTCTCCAGCAGCCTCAGCGACGACCGCGAAAGCTCCCGCACGCGGCTCCGGACAGCATTCTCGGTCAGGGCCAGCGGCATATCGTCATCGCTTGTTTTGGTCGGTTGCGGGACCTCCTTCGGAAACTCAGGTTTCGGCCTGCCGTAGAGGGGGTCCTGCGGGTCCCCCTGCGCCGCCTGCCATCTCGCGATACCGTCCTGCTGCGCCGCCGCCCGCCGCGCCGTCTGCGCGATCTCGGCGAGTACTCCCGCGAGGGTGTACGCTCGCTCCGCCTGCGCGCAGGCCAGCAGAACGGCGTACCGGCGCGAAGTCGGCTCACGCCGCACCGTTTCCGTCAGCCCGGTGATCGCGGCCTCCAGCCGTTTCCCCCGGCGCATCAGCGAGACGCTCTGCTGTTCGAGTTGGGTGGTGGTCAGGGTCTGAGCCTGGGCGGGCGCACAGGCTGGATAGAGTAAGAGGGTGGGCAGGACGGCAGCGGCGAGTGAGGCGAACCGGCGGCGATTGAGTGGCATCTGGGTCTCCT
>JACMJB010000060.1 GCA_014380815.1 Armatimonadota bacterium | reverse complement strand
TAGTGGCGGAAAGCGACGGCTTCAAATCGTTCGTCCGTGACCTAAACACAAAACTCGTCTACGACGAGCCAAGCCGCAAAGGGTCTTCCGACCTCTTCAAGGCGTTTCTCGCCGATCCAAACCGCTACGATTTCATCACGACATATGAAAGCAATGCCATTGGAGCCGCCGAGAAAAACCCCGAGTTGGCAGTTATCTACCCGATGCCCACGGCGGTCGCGGAGCAAAGTGTCGTTTTGCTGTCCGGTGGCGATTGGCTGACCCCGGAGCAGAAGGCAGGAGGCCAGGAGTTCCTGCGCTTTCTCGCGGAAGCGGACTCGCTCAAGGACGGGGTAAAGAGCCGGTTCCGTCCGGCAAATCCGAGTGGAGAGGCGAACCTGACCGGCGCGATCAACGCCCTCAAAGGGCAGGGCTTCCAGCAGACCTATTCCGGAGTCGAACTTCCCCCTTATGAAGCTATCAACGACGCAGCGTATAACTGGCGCAAGCAGGTTCAGCCCACTGCCCCCTGGGTGCGTTCCTAAGTCCTTCGCTCCAAATGCCTCCAGATGCCGCGCCATCGCTGCCCGATTGACATTTTGCGCCGGGGCTTATACCATCAGACAATAATTCCGCGGTCCCCAAAGCGAAGCCTAGTGAAAGTACCCGCAGATCCCGATACCGTGATAAGGCCGAAATCGTTTCGCGGAGTCCCAATAGTGCGGTATCTGGCAGTGAGAACGGCTTAGCAAGTCTCGGGCACCGGGTGCGCGCCACAGAGTGCAGGGCGTTGCATACAGGTAGAGAATGGATAGGATGCTGTGGATTTAGCCAAAAAGCTGAGGCAGGTAGTCGCTGCGAACTTCGTCGAGATCTCTCGACCGAACAGCCGGGACCCCAAGCCGGAAAAGAATCCCAAAGAGGGTTCTTTCGTCCCTGCTGTGGGTGCCGCACCCGACGCGCCGCCGGTGACCCCGCTGGAAGCGGAACAAACCTCTCCTGCGGAACTGGATAAAAGGTTCTTGTCAGCGGATCTGGGCCTTGAGGCGAACCGCCCGAAAGCCGCCTCGTTGGCGGACCCGGTGGGGGAGCTTGAGGAACCGGCGATGGCGGTGTCCCCAAACGCCCCGGCGATTCCCCTGGCAACTCCGTCTGCTCAGGAAGCACCTGTAGAAGCCCTCGACGTGATGGCGATTGCCAGCAGCGAAGGCAGGATAAACTTTGACCGCGTGTTTGCCTGGGCTGGAGTGCCTCGATCCGCTGCGTTTACCGCCGAGCAGGCGCTCTCCATGCTTCAGTCCATGCCTGCCGATCTGCCTCTGCGGGTCAAACGCCTTACGGTCAAGGCAACCCTCGACGCGGTCGGGCAGGCGGTCGGTGCGGCTCCCACCGATATTGTCGCGGATGCTGAGCGGAAGACCGTGGGCCTTGAGGCATTCACCCGCGAGGTGGCTGCGCGGGTGCAGGAACTCTGCGCTGCGGAAGACGCAGAAATCGAGCGTCTCCGGGCGCGGATCGTGGAGCATGAGGCCGCCAAAATGGCCGTCGCGCGTCACGAGGAGGGCGCAATCTCCGCCTGCCGTGCGCACATGGAGGAACTCGGTCAGGTGGTCGCCTTCTTTACCATCAACGAGAGTGACGCCCCTGCCGCCCCAATCGGCGCCGAACCGCTGGACGACGATACAGGTGAGCTTCCCGCTTATCTTCAGGAAGATGCCGTGAAGCGGCTGCTCGGTATAAGCCGCGATCAGGAAGTAGAAGGCGAGGGGGACCGTGCTTACCACTTTCCGAAAAGCACGGAAAACAGGGGAGGGGGCACCAAGGCATCGCGCCTCCGCAATGGGTCCGGGAGCGCCTCCAGCAGTGCCTCGACCGAAGACCTGCCCTAGCCTGCCGCCGGTCCCTCCTTCTCATCGCTGTTGCCCGCCCATGGCCCATTAACCCTAAGTATTTTTAAGGGGATTCCGACAATTGGGACAGGCGCAGATGCAGAATCCCGCAGATGCCGGACCGCCGGGCTGTTGGCTCCGCGGCTGTGCCCAGAGACAACACGGTTAATGAGCACCCATGAGTAAGACGCCGATAATCCTCCCCCCTCCCTCCCGGAGTTCCGCTGGAAGCGTTCAGGATACGATTGCCGGCTGGAAAGCATCGCTCCTGGACCTGACAAATCGCAATCCGCTCGTCGCGCTGCCGGCGGACGGGGTCGTTGATCTTCCCGCCCCCAACGATGTCTACGAGCCGCTGCTGCGACGCCGCAAGCCCCTGACCTTCTGGGACCTTCAAAACAAGGCAATGGACCGAACGGTGCTTCGCGATTCCGGCAACTATCCCGCGCGGGCCGCCGCCTGGGCGACATTTCGGCATCTGCATCTGCAGGCACTCTCGCTCCTGCAGGGCCAGGATGTCAACGCGCTGTATGTTGTCTTCGGAACCCTCGCCTGGACACAACCGGGCACCGGAAAGGTCATCCGTTCTCCCCTGCTTCTAGTGCCGGTGACCCTGGAGCGCCGCGCCGATGGGACCGCCTACAGCATTCTCCGAAGCCAGGAGGAGGATGTTGAGGTAAACCCGGTGCTGGCGCACCGCCTCGCGCTGCCGGATGTGGGTATCTCCCTCCCTCCCTCCC
Source organism: Armatimonadota bacterium (assembly GCA_014380815.1). Classification (GTDB taxonomy): domain Bacteria; phylum Armatimonadota; class Armatimonadia; order Armatimonadales; family Armatimonadaceae; genus JACMJB01. The sequence continues at coordinate 1,101 of JACMJB010000060.1, read as the reverse complement.
CTGAAGAGGCCTATCTGATCCCCTCCTCGTTCCTGCGGAAAGTCACCACATTGGTCGAGGCATGGCCAGACTGGGAGGTCGAGGAAAAGACCTGTCTGGGCCTGTTTCCGCTTCTGAAGATGCGCCTGTACGAAGATCTGGTGGCGCAGCAGGAAAAGGCCACGCAGCATCCGCTCGTGGCAGCTTTGGCAGGGAATCTCGATGCCCTGGAAGCGCTGCCCACGGTTACCCTCCCGGCGTCCGCCGAAACGGAGCAGGGGGGAAGCGAGGGAACGCAGCATCAATTGCTGGATGCCGACCCGGCGCAGCAGCGGGCCATCCTCGCTGCTGTCAGAGGGCAAAGCTTCGTGCTGCAGGGTCCCCCTGGAACCGGTAAGACCCAGACCATCACCAATATTATCAGCGAGTGCATCGCCGCGAACAAGAGCGTTCTGCTGGTATCGGGGCGCATGGCGTCACTGGATGCCGTCCTGCGCCGTCTTAACGATAAGGGCCTTGGGGACCTCTGCCTTGCGGCCCACAGTCTCAAGACCAGCAAGCGCGATATTCTGGCCCAGTTAGAACAAGGACTGAACGCCCCCGCCGCTAAAGGCGGCGGGAAAACGGCGAAGAAAGACCTGGAGGCGCTGGACGACCTGCGCCGGGACCTGGACGCCTTCGCGCGGGAACTGCACCAGAAGCGCGCTCTGCTCGCTCTTTCCGTTTACGAGGCAAACGGCATCGTTGCCGAAAGCGAAGCGGCGCAGGGCCGTGATGGGGCCACCCCGCCGCTTCCGTTCGTAGTGGAGAACCCTCTGCTCATCTCGACCTCGCAGCTTGAGGCGATAGAATCGCTGGTCGAAAAGTCTGCGACCCACCCCTCTCTTGCCGGTGCGGCGGAAAGCAGCCTCTGGAACGGCGCGTTCACCGATCCGAATCGTGCGGACCTGCCTGCCGAAGCGAACCGGGTCCTTCAGGCCGTCTTGATGCCGCTTTCACGGCTGGAAGCGGTCTCCCGCGCGCTCGCAGAGCAACTTTCCGTGGCCATTCCGCTCCAATCCTCCGAAACCGACCGGCTGCTCCAAATCGCAGGGACGATTCGGACCGCCTCCGACTGGGAGC
>JACMJB010000365.1 GCA_014380815.1 Armatimonadota bacterium | reverse complement strand
GTGAGTTCCCATTCCTCACCGGAAACCGCACCGTCTCCATCGGTCTTGCGGGCGGCGCGGCGCGGCCCTCCAGCGGCTACGCGTTTCTGCGGATTCAGCGGCGCTGCCGCCGACTCGCCGAGGCGGTCGCACGCGGCGATTGGGCCAGTCTTCGACCCGCCCCCACCCAGCAGCGAACCGCCGTGCTGGACCGGATCTTTCTAAGGACCATGCGTCAAAATCCCGGCGCGGTTCCCGGCTACTTCGAGCGGCTGTTTTCCCGCGTCCCCCCGGACGCGCTGGTGCGCCTGCTGTCCGATTCAGCGTCCCTGCTCGACTGCCTCGCCGTGATTCGGGCGCTGCCGCCCGGTGACTTTGTTCGCGCTGCCGCATCCGGGCTGACTGTTCCACGCCTGTCCTTCCCGCGAACGGGCAGCTAGGCGGCCCCGCTGATCTCCGCAAGCGAGCCGATGCCGACAGCGGCTCTGATGCGCGGAGCGACCGCGGCCCTGCGCCCCTGGATGACCTACCCAGCGTGGACAGCGATGGGACTGATCCTGCTCGCCACAGCCCTGCTATCCCCGCAGATGGTCGCCCGGATCGCCCCTTACCCGTTTCTGTTCAGCCTGGTATTTCTGGGACTGCCACACGGTGCCTGGGACCACCGGGTGGTCGCTGCCGCAGGGGGGCGACACCTCTCGCTCCGGCACCTGATGGCGGTCTGCACGATCTACCTGGTGCTGGTCGCGCTGTACGGGGTGCTCTGGCTCGCCGCGCCCACCCCGGCTTTCGTGCTGTTTATCGTGATCTCGTGGCTTCACTGGGGCCAGGGGGACGCCGCCTACCTGCACCTCTGGTCACCGGTGCCAGCAGGGCCGCCTTCCTGGCTGACGTGGCTGGTGCGTGGCGGTGCGCCGATCCTGCTCCCTGTTTTTCGCTTCCCCGAAGAGTTCGCCCGTATCGCCTCCGGGGTGACGGGCCTGTTCGGACCGGCGCGCGCCGCGGACTGGCTGCCGCCGCCGTGGGTACGCGGAGGCGGCCTGCTTCTGCTGGCCCTTCTCGCGGCGGCCTATGGGATACTGCTTTTTCGCGCGTTTCGCCGGGGAAGCGGTTCGGACCGCACCGCCGCGCGCGAGGACGCCGCTGAGGTCGCGCTGTTATATCTGGTGTTCTCGGTCGCGAATCCGGTGCTCGCAGTGGGCATCTACTTTTGTGTCTGGCATGGCCTGCGGCATATCGGGCGGCTGCTGCTGCTGGATACGAGGAATCGCGCACTATGCGCCGAGGGGCGGGTGGCGGCGGCGGGCACGCGGTTTGGGGGGCAATGCCTTCCGATCCTTTTGGCATCGCTCGGGCTATTGGCGGGGGCTTACGGGTGGGCGGTCCGCGACAGTAGCGGCACACCGGATGGGCTGTTTGTCTACCTTGCCCTGATCTCCTGCCTCACCTTTCCGCATTTCCTGCTGGTGTGCTGGTTGGACTTCCGCCAGAATAGGCGGAAACAGGACAAAATGTCCCCAAGGAGCCATAGATGAGTACCCTGGAACGAGCCGTCGAGATCGCCGCGCGCGCCCACGCCGGACAGGTGGACAAAGCAGGCGCTCCCTACCTGCTACATCCCCTGCGGTTGATGCTTTCGGTCCGCACCCCCTGGGAGCAGATGGCGGCGGTTCTGCACGATGTCGTCGAGGATACCCGTGTCACCCTCGACGATCTGCGGGCCGAGGGGTTTGCCGCTGAGGTGATCACCGCAGTCGAGGCGCTCACCAAAAGGCCCGGAGAGAGTCGTCTCGAAGCGGCAGGACGAGCCGCTCAGGACCCTGTTGCAACCACGGTAAAGCTGGCGGATCTCGCGGACAATATGGATCTCAGCCGAATCCCCAGCCCCACGGAGCGCGACTACCAACGACTCAAAGAGTACGAACAGGTCCGGGCGCTTCTTCTGGAGAGGGCTGCTCTCTGACTGGGGATTCTGACGGTAAAAAAGCCCCGGCGCGGTGCCGGGGC
>JACMJB010000059.1 GCA_014380815.1 Armatimonadota bacterium | reverse complement strand
GGAGGATTCATGACCGTCTCGCAAACCCGATTCCTCGCGTTGGTCGCTTGTGCGCTGTCCCCCTTGTCATGCGGACCAGAATCCGACGCGCCGCTAGTCGGGGCGCGCATCCAGACACAGAGTTTCCAGGAACAGCGTTTCGCCAACTCAGAGTGGTCCGCGCCCATGAATGTAGGCGCGCCGGTCAACTCTTCCGCCTCCGAGAGCAACGCAACACTTTCGCCCGACGAGCTGAGTATCTACATGACCTCGGACCGAGCGGGTGGGCTGGGCGGCACCGACATCTGGGTCTCAGAGCGCGCGTGCGGCGACTGCCCGTGGCAAACGCCCGTGAACCTCGGAGCGCCTTTCAACGGTCCGGGCAACGAGGCTGGACCCAGATTGTCCATCGACGGTCACCTCCTGTTCTTCCAGAGTGACCGGCCAGGCGGGCAAGGCGGCTTCGACATCTACGTGTCACGGCGGAATAACCCGAACGACAACTTCGCCTGGGGCGATCCAGTAAACCTGGGCACTGGCGTGAACACCCCCGACTTTGAACAGGCGCCGGCCTACCTCCAGAGCTCGGAGGATGGGTCGGCCAACCTGTACTTCAACCGCGGTGTCTTGGGGTTGGCGGACATTTACTATGCGCCGGTGACGCGTGACGGCGAAACTCGCGGTCCCGCCGTACTCGTACCCGAGCTGAGCGCCCCAGCCGCTTTTGACCAGCATGCCAGCGTGCGCAAAGATGGAAGAGAGATCTTCATCTCCTCTACCCGTGCCGGTGGCCTCGGAGGCTTCGATCTGTGGACATCCACTCGGCGCAGCGTCCACGATCCGTGGTCACAGATAGTGAATGCAGGCGCAGCGCTGAACACCGCATTCGGCGATCAGCAGCCGAGCCTTTCCAGCGACAGCCGAACGCTCCTCTTCGCCTCCAATCGGCCAGGCGGTCTTGGCGCCAACGACCTGTGGATTTCAACGCGTACGCCGAGCGGCCATTAGGGGCTACATACGGACGCAAAATGGCACCGGAACGTGAGCTTCCGGTGCCGTTTTTCGTCAAGAGGTAATCAATACCCGGGACGAGACTCGAACTCGTAAGGCCACTAGCGGGGGATTTTGAGCAGACCGGCCGCTGCCGAGTTTGTTATAGCAGCGAAGCGCGCTAAGCGGGAGGCCGAAGCATCTGCACGAGATCCTCGGCGGTGTCCTTCGCCTGGAAATAGTTGTCTTTGCTGCCGACGAAATGAACCGCGCGGTAGGTCTGAAAGTCCTGAACGTAGGCGACATTCTGAGCGTTAATCCACACAACGCGACCGGTTGTGTCCGTGATTTCGACCCATCTCATCTGGCCTCCAGAGGTCCAAAAGCAAAATACCCGGGACGAGACTCGAACTCGTAAGGCCATAGGCCGAGGGATTTTGAGTCCCTTGCGTCTACCGATTCCGCCACCCGGGCATGCTGGCAATTTAGCCGATCGAAACCGCTCTTACGAGACAGGGCTGCTGACGCCCGTCGATCCCCCTCCAGTGGTTCATACGGCGGAAGAGAGGTTACTGCTCCAACACTAAAGCAGTTGCTCGTTAAGGTAGTCTGCCGAATGGCGGACGTTTGCGCTGGCCATTCCGCCCCTGATTCGGCCGACCACCCTGCCCGGCCAGCTCCTCCGCCCGCTTCCTGAACTGCGCCTGAAGCGAGAGGTAGCGCGCGCGTTGAACCGG
>JACMJB010000364.1 GCA_014380815.1 Armatimonadota bacterium | reverse complement strand
TCACCCGGAACGGTCAGGACCGCGAAGAAGCGCAGCGTCAGCAGAGCGAGCGGGACCGGCTTTATGCCGTCAATACCCTTGCCCTGCGTTTTTTCCGCGAGAGTTTGCAGCGCACGCGTCTCGCTCTGGACTACACGAACCAGCGTGGCCTGGCCCACGAGACCCTGGAGCAGTTCGGCATCGGGTACGCCCCCGACGACTGGACCGCCCTTTCCGGGTACCTGCGCGCGCAGAAGATCCACCTTGAAGACGCCGAAAAAGCCGGCCTGGTGTTTGCGTCGCGGCGTGGCGATGGCACCTATACCGATAAGTTTCGGGGCCGTTTGATGTTTCCGATTGTGGATATACAGGAGCGGATTGTCGGCTTTGGGGGGCGGCTCCTGGTCCCTGCCGAGAACGCCCCCAAGTACCTCAACTCGCCGGAAACCCCGATCTTTTCTAAATCCAAGATCCTGTATGCGCTGAACCGGGGCAAAAAGGCCGTCGAGAAGGCCGATCAGGCGCTGGTCGTCGAGGGATACCTGGATGCGGTCGCGTGCCATCAGGCGGGGATACCCAACGTGGTCGCGACCCTGGGAACCTCGCTGACCGATGAGCATGTACGCCTGATCCGCCGCTACACGCACCACGTCGTTCTCTCCTTCGACGCCGATGATGCCGGGGTGCGCGCCGCCTTGCGCGCTGCCGCCCTGTTCGCCGCGAACACGGGTGCGGGAACGGCAGGCGAGAGCGGAACCCTGCGCGTGCTGTCACTGCCGCCCGGCGAGGACCCGGACTCACTGATCGCGAAAGGGGAGGTCGCCGCCTTCCGCAAAGCAGTGGAGGCTGCCCTGTCGGTCCCGGAGTTCCGCATCAAGACAATTTTGGCCCGCTGCGATACACGCACCGACGAGGGCAAGATGGCGTTCCTGCGCGAAGCACTGCCCGTGGTCGCCGTTATCCCCTCAGTTCTGGAGCAGGATCTGCTGCTGCGACGGCTGGCCTCGTATCATCCCGCCTTTTCGTCCGGCGGATCGCGCGCAGAGGAGTCACTGCGGGCGGAGATCACGCGGCTCCGCGAGAACGGCAGCCTGCAGGGCGCCGCGGAGGGCGATAATCGAGGGGCGTCCGCACCGCTGCGGGGCGAGATCGTCATTCCACCGCGCCGGGGCGGCGGCAGCGCTACAGGCCGACCACTATATCCACGGCACGCCCCCCGCGACGCGCCGGTTCCCTACTCCGATGCTCCCCCACCGCCCCGACGCACCGCTGCCGAGAATGCCGAACGCACGCTGCTTCGCGCCCTGCTTTCCCCCGAGTGGGCACCGCTGATCGTGGGTCGGATCACCGAAAACGGGGCAAGCATCTTCGCGCAGCCGCGCGTGGCCCGGCTCGCCGATGCCCTCGCGCCGCTGATCGCTGGGCACATTGAACCCTCCCGCGCCCTGGACCAGATCGCCGATGAGGAGCTTCGCGATTTCGCCTCCGAGATCGCACTGGGCGACACCGAAGATGCCCCCCTCTCCGACGAGGTGATTGCCGACTGCCTGCGCGCCCTGAAGCTGAGGCAGATCCGCGCGGTAAATCAGGAAATTGTACGCGCGCAGCGGGAAGGAAATGTCGCGCTCTCCGATGAAGAGTTACGTCAGTGGACCCAGCGAAGCCGGGCCGCGAAGAATGGTGCTGCCCCGGAACCCTAAACCGGGCCGCCAGCGGTGAATAAAATATGAAGCCAACGCAACACGCGATAACTTTATGCCCGCCCTGTTTCCTCGACCAAACGATTCTGGTGGCTAGCCGCCGAGAAACTGCTCTGGCAGTACGGGAGATGGCAGCGTGGCTATAGGTCAGATGCAACAGCAGCAACAGCAACGGCGGATCGCCGTCGGGGGCGCTGGAAGCGGTGGGGGCGGTAATAGCAGCAGCGGCGAAAATAGTCTGGATATTCAGCAGCTTCTTTGCCATGGACGCGCCAGCGGCGGCGTTCTGACCCAGCGCGAGATCGAAGGCGCACTCCGAAGAAAACCCAGCCGCGAGGATAGCTCCCTGGCGTTCCCCGTGGCGAAGAGTGATTCGTCGGTTTCCGCCGAGACCGACGACGAGTACGAAGACGTTCTCCACCTGCTGGCCAATGAGGGTATTCGTGTCGTGGACCGACGCGCGGAGATCAAACCCTCCCACACCTCGCCGTTCGGCCTCGGACTCCCCGCCGACGACAGCGAAGACGAAGACCGTTATCCCATTCCGCCCGCCGCCCGTGCCAGTGTCGTTCCCCCTCCCTCCGAGGCCGCATTTGTGGCCTCATCCATGAATGATCTGCTTACCGCCGAACCCGCAGCGACGCCCGCCGAGAACTTTTACCATGCCGCTGTCGCGTCCCCCTCCATCAGCCATGGGTCGGGCGGCGGAGGGGGCAGCGATGCCCTCGACGACTCCGTACGGATGTGGCTGCGAGAGATCGGCAAGACCCATCTCCTCTCGCTCGAAAAAGAGATTGCGCTCGCCAAACGGATCGAAAAGGGCGATCAGGAAGCAAAGATGGTCCTGACGCAGGCGAATCTCCGGCTGGTCGTCTCGATTGCCAAGCGGTACGGCGGCAGGGGAATGTCGTTCCCGGACCTGATCCAGGAGGGCAACATCGGCCTGATCCGCGCGGTCGAGAAATATGACTACCGGAAGGGCTTCAAGTTCAGCACCTACGCTACCTGGTGGGTGAGGCAGGCGATCACACGCGCGATCGCCGATCAGGGGCGTACCATCCGAATCCCCGTCCACATGGTCGAGACGATCAATCGGCTGGTCAAGCTTAGCGGACAGCTCTTGCAGGAGCTTGGCCGCGAACCAACCGTCGAGGAGATCGCCCGCGAGATGGGAACCTCGGTCGAGCGGGTCACCGAGATTATGCGGATCGCCCCGGAGCCGCTTTCGCTCGAGACTCCCGTGGGGGAGGAGGAAGATTCCTACCTCTGCGACTTCGTGCAGGACGATGAGAACTGCCAGCTTCCCGACAGCGCCGCGCGGACCATCCTGCGCGACCGCATCAACGAAATCCTGGATCTGCTGCCGGAGCGGGAACGCGATGTGGTGAAAATGCGATTTGGCCTGGAAGGAGATGGTACTCCCCATACACTCGAAGAGGTAGGCCGCCACTTTCGCGTCACGCGCGAGCGTATTCGCCAGATCGAGGCAAAGGCACTGAAAAAGCTGCGCTGCCCCTCCTGGTCCCGCTATCTGCGCGAGTGCATTGACTGACGGGTCCCCCCCGCCACAGGCGGGGGGAATGCTCCCCCTCGCGCCTCAGACACCCCCGCTCAGGCGACGACAGTAACGACAGCAGTAACGGTGATAGCATGCCCAGCGGAAAAGTCCATGATCGAATCACGGTGATCGCCGCCGTCGCTGCTGTGCCGGTCTGGTATGCCACCGCCCCTGTGCCCGTGGACCCAACCGTTGGTCTGGCGCTTCTCGCCGCGACCCTCTTTTCGGGCCTGATGCTCTCCCCCGACCTCGATCTGAACTCCTCGGTATACAGCCGCTGGGGGCCGTTTCGGTACCTCTGGTGGCCCTATCAGAAGGCGATTCCGCATCGGTCAAAGCTGTCCCACTCTTATTTCCTTGGTCCCGCTCTGCGCGTCGTCTACTTTCTCGTGCTTGCCTGGCTGCTGCTGCGCCTGGGTACCTGGGTCGCGGCGCAGTTTTTCGCCTTCGACCGCAACGCCCTTTCGCGTCAGGCCACAGATCTGGTGGCGAGCTTCTGGCACCGTTATCCCGACCACGCACGCATGACCGCGCTTGGTCTGTTTCTAGGCACCGCTCTCCACTGCGCCGCCGACAGCATCGTCAGCGGCATCAAGAAACGGTTCTGAAGGCCGGGGAAGACGAGGGCTATGCTCCCACGCTTCCGCCTGTGCGTCCCCGGCATCTTCCTCCTTTTCTTCCCTTGTACTTTACCGGAACGTCTTTTCCGTACGGTATAGAAGAGAAGTCCCGACACGACGGGCTTGATGCTATTGAAATCAGGAATCATGAACCTCAGAACCCCCTTTTTCACCTCGGATACGCACTTCTTTCACGAAAACATTATCAGGCTCTGTGATCGGCCCTTCAGCCGTGTCGAGGAGATGGAGGAAGCGATCATTTCCCGCTGGAACGCCAAAATCAGCAAGTCGGATCTGGTTTACCATCTCGGCGATTTTGCGCTCAAATGCACCCCAGAGCAGGCACGCGGCGTAGTTAAACGGCTCAACGGCCAGATCATCTTGATCCGGGGGAACCACGAGAAGGTCGCGGACCAGATCAAAGACGCCTTCGCGGCGGTCAAAGACTACGACGAGATCAGCATCCCTGACCTGGACGCGCCGAACGGGAAGCGCAAGGTCGTTCTGTTACATTACGCGATGCGGGTCTGGAACGGCAGCCATCACGGTTCGTACCATCTGTATGGCCACAGTCATGGAAGCCTCCCCGATGATCCGAATGCGCTCGCCTTCGACGTTGGCGTGGACTGCTGGGACTTCGCGCCGCTTTCGTATGAGGAAGTCAAAACGGTGATGTCGGGTAAGACATGGAAGCCCGTGGATCATCATGGCGGATAATGGCAGATAAAAGCGCATGGAGGCAGGGCTTGCAAAAGGTATGGGGAACGTGTTATCCTATTGGCGACAGCATAGGTCGCCAATGTTGAGAACCAATAAAACATCCTCTTACCACCAGGAAGCTTTCCCACCATGCCACGTTTTGCCCCTGCCCAGCGCGCCTTTACCTTGATCGAACTTCTGGTTGTGATCGCGATAATCGCCATTCTTGCCGCGATCCTTTTTCCGGTCTTTGCCCAGGCCCGGGAGAAAGCGCGGCAGGCAAGCTGCGTCTCCAACCTGCGTCAGGCTGGGATCGCGATCTCGATGTACGTTCAGGATAACGAAGGCTACCCGATGATGTCGTCCCCTTCTACTACATCGCCGCGCACCCGCTGGCCGGACCACGTTTTTCCTTATGTCAAGAACGAAGGGTTGTTCTCCTGCCCGTCCAAGCCGGAAGACATCGAGGCGAAGGCATGGGCGCACCTTCCGGCTGCCTCGCCACTGCGATACGGCGGCTACGGCTACAACTATCAGTACCTGGGTAACTCCCGCGCCGCGACATCAGCCAATCCGAATCTGCCCTTTAGCGCGGCGGACAGTGAGATCACAGCTCCCGCCGAAACAATCACGGTTGCGGACAGCAACGGCGCACGCCGCGACGATGGTGGGGTCAAAGAGGGCCAATACACCCTTGATCCCCCATTCCCGTCCGAGCGCGGCAGCGGCAAGGACTCTGGCTATTACGCGAACGGCACGGCGGAATGCGGAAGCGATAAGCCGGATTTTCCCGGCTGCCGCGCTCTGCCCCACGAACGCCACAATGGCATGGTGAGTGTCGTCTTCGCCGACGGTCACACCAAGTCGCTGAAGCTCAAACAGATGGATGATAAAAACAGCGACGGCCTCCGGGACAACGGGTTCTGGAACGGTTTCGGCGACCCGACGCGGCGTTAGGCGGCGAAGGACGGCACGGGTACAATGAAGCGGAAAGGGCCACAATCCGATGCCGCGACCCACTGCGTTCCTGTACACCGACGAGTTTCTTTCCTACAATCTTGGCGGCAAGCATCCCCTGCAGCAGACGCGCCTTCAGATGGTACACCGGCTGCTGGGCGCCTATGGTCTTCTGTCCCCCCAGGGACCGGTGGATTGGATCACGCCGACCCCGGCGACCCCGGATGAGATCCTGGAGGTCCATACCCCGGACTTCGTGGAGGCCGTGCAGCGGGCGGGGCGAGGGGAAAAAGGGGATGCAGTCTCGCGTTACGGTCTGGGGCCAGGTGATACGCCCGCCTTTCCTGGCATGTACGAAGCCGCGGCATTGTACGCCGGCGGGACTGTGGATGCCGCGCGTCTGGTGCTCTCCGGTCAGTATGAGGCCGCGTTCAATGTGGCGGGCGGCCTGCACCACGCCCACCCGAACCGGGCAAGCGGCTTCTGCACCTTCAACGACCTGGCACTAGGAATTCACACCCTTCTGCGCGGTGGCTGCGACCGGGTGGCTTACCTTGACATTGATGCCCACCACGGCGATGGTGTCCAGGACTGCTTCTACCACGACGGGCGTGTGCTGACGATCTCGCTGCATGAGTCGGGCCGCTATCTCTTCCCCGGTACCGGCTTTCCCGGCGAGGTCGGCGAAGGAGACGGCGAAGGCACGTCTCTCAATGTCCCCCTGTACCCTTATACCGAGGACGAGGTCTGGCACGCCGCCTTCGATGCCGTGGTGCCGCGCGCCCTCGCTCGGTTCGCCCCCGATGCGTTCGTGCTGCAGGTGGGAGCGGACGCCCACTGGCAGGACCCGCTCGCACACCTGCAGCTTACCTCGCGGGGATGGATGGAGGCGGTTGCCAAAATCCTGACGCTCGCGGAGGGCAAGCCCGTGGTGGTCACCGGAGGGGGCGGCTACAACATCCGCACCGTCGCCCGGCTCTGGACGATGGTCCAGGCCGCCTGCGCCGAGGTCGCCCTGCCGGACACCGTTCCCGCCGCCTACGACGCCCTGTACAACCTGCCACGCCTCCACGACACGGAGCGACCGGTCATCGAGGAGAAGTACCGCAACGAGTCACGCGCCTATGCCGCCCAGCAGGTGATGGAACTGGAAGCGACGGGGGTTCTGGGATAGTTCTGCGCCTCGGCGGGGAGACCCCTTCCCCTCTAATGCCGGAAGTGCCTCACCCCGGTCAGCACCAGCGCGATGTTGTGCTGGTCGCAGACCGCGATAGTCTCCTCATCTTTCACCGACCCGCCGGGCTGGATGATCGCCGTGACCCCCGCCTGGGCGGCGGCTTCGGGGCCGTCGGGGAAGGGGAAGAAGGCATCCGAGGCGAGGGACGCATCTTTGGCGTGTTCTCCCGCTTGCTCCACCGCCAGACGGACGCTTCGCACCCGGTTCATCTGTCCCGCGCCGACACCCCGCAACGCGCCGTCTCTGGTGATGACGATGGCGTTGGACTTGACGTGCTTGACACAGCGCCATGCGAAGAGCAGTTCTTCCAACTCCGCTTCAGTGGGTTGACGCTGGGATTTGACTACGAGGTCGTTGGAGGTCAGTGGGCGATAGTCGCGGGTGGAGACTAAGAGCCCGCCCTGCACCTGTTTGAGCAGGAAGCCCTGTTGTCCGGGGCCGGTCAGCGGCGCGACTTCCAGCAGTCGGAGGTTCGCGCCCCATTTCTTCTTGGTGGTCAGGGTTTCGACCACGCCTTCCTCATATCCCGGCGCGACGATGCACTCGAAAAAGTTGTTCGGCCCAGTGATTTCGTCGGCGGTTGCTTTATCCAGCGGACGGTTGACAGCGAGGATGCCGCCAAACGCGGAAACGGTATCCGCCGCGCGGGCCGCAACAAACGCTTCCGCCAGGGAATCCGCTGTCGCGCAACCGCAGGGGTTGGCATGTTTGATAATCGCGGCGGCAGGCTTTCCGGTAAACTCCTTCACCAGTTCCAATGCGCCGTCCAGGTCGTAGAGGTTGTTAAAGGAGACTTCCTTGCCGCTGTTGTCGCGACGAATGGCATTGCCGATGCAGGGTTCGGTAATGCGCTCGTCACGATAGAATGCGGCTTTCTGGTGCGGGTTCT
>JACMJB010000363.1 GCA_014380815.1 Armatimonadota bacterium | reverse complement strand
TGCCCCCGGTTTTTCCCTGGGGCGGAATCGGGCACGGCACCCGTTTCTCGTACGGGAGTCGGCTCTTCAGCAGCCAGGCCGGAAGCGTTTGTGAGCAGCAATAGCAGTGCCCCCACGGAGAGCCGGGTTAGCGGCACGGGATCGTGCTCTCCTCCTGGACATCCTTAGTCATGGGGCCAGACTGTTTCGCAAGTCACTTCTCCTTTGAGAGACGTGATCTCTGTCGAGCCGCGCCAATTTCGGGGTTCAGTTATCCTACCATGAAATTCGCGGAAATATCATCTGAGGGCCGCTACGACCTTCATTTTCCGGTTCCTGGCGAGTACACGCCGACAACGGGGCAGTTTGTGCGCGGCGCAGCAGCGGGTAAACCGGTGCGGGCAACCCTGGTCAGAAGAGATAGGGTGAGTTCCCGAAGGAGAGACTGGAATGAGACGAGTCGCTGTTCTTGCGGTCGCCGCGTTTGCGTGCCTCGCACTGGTTTTACCTGTCGTTCCCTTCGCGCCGGTCCTGCCAGCGGCACACGCGCAGATCGCGGGTGACATGGATGTCGACGGAAGTCTCGGCGATTACTGGTCGGGGCTGTACCGCAATCAGGCAATGCGCCAGGAGTGGATGGGGATGACGCGGGCAACAGCAACACGGCGGCGCACCGTGCGCCGCGTCGCCCCCGCCCCGCCGGTCTGGAAACTCAACCCGGGCACCTCCCCCGTGATTCGGCGGATAGTAGCGACCGCTCCCCCCGGGGACCGACCGGCGACCCGGGCGGCGCTGGTCAAGATGCTCGGCATGTATCCGGCGATCCTGCGAGTCGCGAGCAAGGCGGTTGGGACGAACTTGCGCCTGACCGACGCCCACGACACAGCAACGGTCGCGGGCGTGATGGTGTTTCAGGAGCTGTCAGGCAAACAGCTTACCAACGCGCAGTTCGCCGCTGAGCGCGCCGCGACCCGGCGCTCGTTCGCTGCGCGCCCCCTCACAGTCACGCAGATGCAGGAAGGTTCGGAGCGGTAGGCGCTCGCCATCTGCATGATCGCGTCGCTCCGCGCCTATGAACAGAACCCGAAGAACCCGAACCCTGATCAAACACGCCGACAGGTTCGCGGCCTGATGGAGGACACGTTCCGCATCGGCTACGGAAGTACCGAATACATCAAGTTCGCCCCGACCAGCAAGGGCACCGTCAAGGTCAAAAGCTGACGTCGGAATCAAAGTCAAGATCTGACCGCTTCACTCCCGGAAAAGGACTTCTCATGAAACGAATCCCTCTTTTTGCTGCTGTCACCGCGTTCGTCTGTCTCGCGCTCGCCATGCCTGTCGTGCCGGGTGCGTCCGTCCTGACGGCGGCGCACGCGCAGAATCTGGACTACAACGGAAGCCTGGGCAACCTTTACCAGAATCTGTATCTATCCACGCATCTTGGGATGGGCAGCGCGCGAAGCGGACGGAGCAGCCGTCGCCGTCGGACCCCCCGCGTCTCCGCCCCGGCAAAGTGGACGCTGAACCCGAAAAGGGCAGCGATCCTGCGGCGCGTAGTCGCGGCGGTCCCCGCCCCCGACCGGGTAAAGACGCGCGCTGTTCTGGAGAAGACCCTGGCGACGTATCCGGCAATCGCCCGTGCTGCAAGCCAGGGGTATGGCGTCCCGCTCCGCGCGGACGATCCGCGCGACGCCGCCGCGCTCGCGGGCACGCTCTCGTTTGAGGAACTTTCGGGGAAAGACCTAACGAATGCGCAGTTTGCCGCTAATCGCGCCCTGTCGCGCCGCCTGTTCGCGAGCGAGTACATAGATGCTGCGAATATGCAGGATTCGGGGGAGACTTACGCGCTGGCGATCGGCCTGATGGCACTCTTGAAAGCCTATTCCCTAGACCCGAAGAACCCGGACCCGGACTTGACACGGCGGCAACTGCGCGGTCTGGCGCAGGACACGTTCCGCGTCGCGTACCGGAACCCAGACTATACGAAGTTCGCACCCACCAGCAAAGGCCTCGTAAAGGTGCGGTAGCCTGAGCGACCTCTTGCTGTAGTAGCTCCCCAACTCCTACGAGACGGTTCTACTTAGCCGGATCCCTGAGATCCCGTATGATGGGTCCCTCGGATGGGGTCAAAGTTTTTCTGGCCTGAAACTTGCGGATAACCGCTGCGGAAGGCCAGTGAAAACCGTGCGTAATCTACTCTTGTTTGTGGTTGCAGTCAGTATCGCTTGGGCTTGGTGGACCTACCATGCCCCGATCAACGCAGAGGGTGCGCTTCTGTGGCCTCAGTTCTGCCTCTTCTTCGGATACTGCGGTTGTATCTTTTTTCGCGTCCTTTGGGGCTGGCTCAAAGCTTGACATATCCCGTGACGCCACTCTAACAGGCTAACAGGATGCCGTAAAGAAACAAGAATCACCCCGGCTGCTAAGCAGCCGGGGTGATTCTTGTGTGTGTGTATTACCCTTACTCTCTGACTCTCACTTTTGGAAGCATCAACGAAATTGTTTCAGGCCGTCTCAGTCGGTCCTACGGTCCTAGGCTGCGCGGTAGCGGCGGCGCAGTCTCAGAAAGCCCATGCCTGGCAGCAGGCTCGCCGCAAGAAGAGCCAGGGTGCCTGGTTCAGGAGCCGCTACATTCGCGGGCGCGAAACCGGCGGTAGAGCTGCTGACAATGATTCCCGTGCTGGAAGTGGCACCCGTATTGGAAGCGACGGCGATGGTGGTCAGTCCACCCGCGGTTAGCTCCGCTCCCGAAAAGATGCTGGCGTTCGGGGTCAGAACCAGGCGGAGGGCGTTGGTCGTCAGGCTGCCATCACCATTTGTGATCTGCTCATTGATGAGCAAGGTACCGATTCGGCTGCCACCGAAGCCATTGACGAAGATCTGTCCCGACCCGGTGACAAACCCGTCGGCATCCACGGTCAGACCGTCCACCAGCGCCAGGTTTTGAAGCGCTCCATTGACGAAGAGATCCGTGATCTTTGTCTTGCCGATGGCCCCCGAGCCGTCCAGACGCGCCGAGGTGACCGACTGGACTGCAGCTGCGGACACGAGCGATCTTGCATTGATCGGCAGGCTTGTGGTCAGGGAGTTGAACAGCCCAAGGCTTGCCACAGACGCAGTGCTGGTGACGCCAAATCCCGCGTCGGGCGTTAGCGAGGTCGTGCTGGTGGTCTGGATTCCTGCTCTGAGGACGTCGCTGATGGTGGCTCCCAAACTCTGAAGGCCGACCAGACCGGTAAGCCCACTGGAGAGGCTGGCAGATGCCTGGGTGCCGGTGAGGGTGGTTGTCGGGCCAGGGGTCGGCAGCAGTCCCGTGAACGCAATCGGGGAACTCGTGGCAATATTGCTGTTGGCGGTGACGGAGACAGGGATACCGAATGTGGTCGTGGTCGTGGTGACCCCGACCCCAAGACTTGCATTGAGCGTGTAGGCGTTACCCACATAGGTCTGAGCCTGGACTGTGCCGGGGAAGAGCGCCAAGGTCGAAGTGGTCAGTACCGCGGCCGCGGCAGCGAAGGAGATCGAACGGGAATCAAAGGCGGATACCGGAAGAGCAAACTTGATCTTTTTCATCATTAGAG